>DATJJB010000738.1:0-19435 GCA_035492655.1 Kutzneria sp.
TACACCAACGCCGAACTGGCGCCGCTGCTGTGCGCCGGCATCATCGGCTACCGCGCCCTCGAACGCGCCGACCTGCCCGACGGCGGCCGGCTCGGCATCTACGGCTTCGGGGCCAGCGCCCACCTCGCCGCCCAGGTCGCATCGGCCCGTGGGGCCACTGTGCACGTGCTCACCCGCAGCCCCGCCGCTCGTGAGCTGGCCTTGAGCCTCGGTGCCGCGTCCGCCGGCGCGGCCGATGCCATGCCGCCGGAGCCGCTGGACGCCGCGATCCTGTTCGCCCCTGTCGGCGAACTCGTGTTGCCCGCGCTCGCCGCGCTGGACCGTGGCGGCACGCTCTCGATCGCCGGCATCCACCTGTCCGACATCCCGGCGCTGAACTACCAACAGCACCTGTTCCAGGAACGGCAGCTGCGCAGCGTCACCGCCAACACCCGCCAGGACGGCGTCGCCTTCATGGACTTCGCCGCCCAGCACCGCCTGCACGTGACGACCACGGCGTACCCACTGGACCACGCCGACCAGGCGCTGGCCGATCTAGCCGCCGACCGCGTCGACGGTGCCGCCGTACTCGTGCCCTGACGGTCGACCGACGCGTCGCAGCGCCCGCAGCAGCAGCGGCACGCCGATCGCGGCGGGCAGCAGCCAGTAGAGGAAGTGCGGCAGCAGGTTCCACAGCGGCAGGTTGGGACCGTTGTCCACGTAGAAGCCGGTCAACAGCGCGATGTAGGAGACGGCCATGCCGGTGCCGTGTAGGCGAATCCGCCGGCGCCGGCGCGCGACGACGCCGATCGTCGCGGCAAGAGTGGCGACGACACCGATGGCGAGCAGGTCGACGTCGTGCGGCCACCGCAACACCGTGAGCGTTGCCAGCGCGGCGAACGAGCACAGGAGCGCCCGGTAGTAGATCGTGCCGGCGCGCGGATGGCGGCCGGGACGCTTGCGTGCGAGCGCGGCCAGCGCACCCGCGACCACGCACACCGTCGCCGCGGCCACGTGGACCGCGAGCACGGCGAGGAACATCGGCCTGTCGTCCGGGATCGGCAGGCCGCCGACGACGAGCTGGCCGGTCACCATGCCGGCCAGTGTGCGCCGGTTCGGCCGCCGGCGATACCCGGCTAGGCCGCCGGCGGGGTGGTCGGGCGTTGGTCGTCGGCGTACAGCCGGCGGCCCCAGCGCAGGTAGGCCAGCGGGCCGACGAAGTTCACGGCGATGGCCCAGGCCCAGACCTTCTTGCGGCCGTTGACGACCTCGGCCGGGCGCAGCGCCAGGTCCGTCCAGGCGAACGCGGCCAGGGTGACCTGCACCATGCCGAGCACGACGATCAGGCGGCGGCGACCCGGCGTCAGGTCCTTCCAGTGGCTGCTCACAGCGACGCACCGGCCTCGAAGCGGACGCTCTCGGCGATGGAGACGGCGTGGTCGGCGTAGCGCTCGTAGTAGCGGCCGAGCAGCGCGAGGTCGAGGGCGGTCCGGACGGGCAGCGCGCTGGCCAGCAACTCCTTGTACAGCGCGACCTGAAGGGTGTCCATCTCGTCGTCCTCGCGGTCGAGCTCGGCGGCGCATTCCTTGTCGCGGAAGGCGATGGCCTCCTTGACCTGCTCGGCCAGGTGCAGCGCGACGCGGTTCATCGAGTGCACGATGCCGTGCAGCTCGATCGGCACGGCGTCGCGGGGGAAGTCGTCGGCGGCGATCTCGGCGACGTGCCGGGCGAGATCGCCCATGCGTTCGAGGTCGCGGTCCATCCGCAGGGCGGCGACCAGGGCGCGCAGGTCGCCGGCGACGGGCTGCTGGGTGGCGAGCACACGGAGGATGTGCTCGTCGATCTCGCGCCGCAGCGCGTCGATCGTGTTGTCGTCGCTGATCACCTCGCGGGCGATGGTGGCGTCGGTCTCCAGCAGCGCGGTGGTGGCCCGCCCCATGGCCGACTGCACCAGCTGCGTCATCCCGATCAGCTTCTCGTCGATTCTCTCCAGCTCCTGGTGGAACGTCGTGCGCATGACCGGCTCCCGATGTCGTGGATGCCTTACCGGGCAAGGCTATGGCCGGACCCGACCGGGTGACAGTGGCGGGATTCCCGGTGCGGCAGGGACTTCCGGCCCGCCTCAGAGCACGGCGTGGATCAGGTGCGGCCCGGGTTCGGCCTGGGCTATCCGCAGCTCGGCGACGAGCTCGTCGGCGGTCATGGCGCGGCTGGCGGGCACCCCCATGCCGACGGCCAGCGAGAGGAAGTCGAGGTGTGGTGGGGCCAGCGACAGCATCCTGCGGGCCTGCGGGCCGGGCGTGGTGGTGCCGGTGCGGGCCAGCTCGATGTTGAGAATGGCGTACGAGCTGTTGTCCAGGATGACGGTGGTGACGTCCAGCCCTTCCCGGGCCTGCGTCCACAGCGCGGAGATCGTGTACATCGCGCTGCCGTCGGACTCCAGGCACAGCACCGGCCGGTCGGGGCAGGCGAGCGCCGCCCCGGTGGCCGCGGGCAGACCCTGGCCGATCGCGCCACCGGTGAGCGTGAGCCAGTCGTGCTCGGGGGCGGCCGCGGTGGCCGCGGGCAGGAACAGACCGGACGTGTTCGCCTCGTCGACGACGATCGCGCCGTCCGGCAGCGTCGCGCCGACCGCGGCGGCCATCGACTCGGCATCGAGCGCGCCGGTCGGGGCGCAGACGCGTGACCCCGACGGTGGCAGCGCCGTCTCCGTCCACAGCAGGTCGGCGAGGTGTTCCATCGCCTCCGTGACATCCTCGTGGTCGGTGGCCAGGACGTGCTGCTCGCAGTCCGGTGGGACGAGGCTCGACGGCCGGCCGGGATAGGCGAAGAACGCCACCGGCGACCGGGCGCCGGCCAGCACCAGGTGCCGCACACCGGAAAGCTGCGCGCCGGCCTGCTCGGCGAAGTAGCCGAGGCGCTCCACCGCCGGCAGGGCGCCGCCGCGCTCCAGTCGCGCCGGGAAGGTCTCGCACAGCAGCCGCGCGCCGGTCGCGGCGGCGATGCGCTGCGCGGCGAGCAGCGCGCGACGGCGTGTGCCGCCGCCACCGAGCAGCAGTGTGCAGGGCTCGCCGGACCGCAGGACCTTCGCGATCGCCGTGACGGTCACCTCGCCGACCACGGGTGCGGTGGTCGCGGGCACCGGCCGCCCGACCTGACCGCCGTCGGACCAGCCGAGATCGGCCGGCACGATGAGCGTCGCCACCTGGCCGGGGGCGTGCATCGCGGCAGCGACGGCTGCCGCCGTGTCCTGGCCGAGGCCGGTCACCGTTCGTGCGCGGCGCACCCACGCCGACACCGTGCCGGCGACGGCCTCGATGTCCGACGCCAGCGGTGGGTCGAACCGCACGTGGTCCACGGCATGGTCGCCGACGACGACCACCACCGGGGTGTTGGCGCGACGGGCGTTGTGCAGGTTGGCCAGGCCGTTGCCCAGACCGGGCCCGAGATGCAGCAGCGCGGCGGCGGGCCGCCCGGCCATCCGGCCGTAGCCGTCGGCCGCGCCGGTCACCACACCCTCGAACAGGCCGAGCACGCCCCGCATGCCGTGCACCTCGTCCAGCGCGGCCACGAACTGCATCTCGGACGTGCCGGGATTGGCGAAACACAGGTCCACCCCGGACGCGACCAGCGTCCGCAGCACCGTCTCCGCGCCGTTCATCGCATCGCCTCCACCGGATCGAACAACACGCCGGGATTGAGGATGCCGGCCGGGTCGAACGCCTGCTTGATGCGGCGCATCAGGTCCATCCGCAGCGGATCCTCCAGCGCGTCGAAGTAGACGCGCTTGTCCACGCCGATGCCGTGCTCGCCGGAGATGCTGCCGCCGGCCGCGATGCCGGCCCGCTGCACCGACATCATGAGCTGTTGTCGGGTTTTCGCATCCTGTTGGAAGACCGACAGGTGCACGTTGCCGTCACCCGCGTGACCGCAGCCGACCACGTACGAGCCGGTGTCGGCGGCGAGCCGCTGCACCTCGGCGAGGAAGTCCGGCATCGCCGCCCGTGGCACCACCGTGTCGAGCAGGTCGTTCGCGCCGGCCGCCTTCGAGGTGTGCAGCGCCCGCTCGCGGGCCTGGAGCAGCCGCCGACCGGCCGCCTGATCCAACGGGTACACCTCGGCGGCGCCTTGCGCGACAAGGAACTCCGCGACCTCGACGACATCCTCGTCCAGGCGGTCGGCGGTGCGCGACTCCAGTTCGACGATCAGGTACGCCTGCGCGGACTCGTGCACCGCCGACGCCAGCCCCTCGGTGTGGGCCAGGGCGGCCATCGTGAGCGCGTCCACGTATTCCAGCACCACCGGGTCGAGACCTGTGGCCAGCAACCGCGGCACCGCCAGCGTCAGCTCGTGCGCGTCGGCGAACGGGGCGAGGATGACGGCGTGGTGAGCCAACCGGGGCCGCAGCCGCAGGATCAGCTGCGTCACCAGCGCCAGCGTGCCCTCGGAGCCGGCGAGCAGCTGGGTGAGGTCGTATCCGGTGCTGTTCTTGACAAACCGGCCGCCGGCGCGGATGACGTCGCCGCCGGCCAGCACCGCCTCCACCCCGAGCACGTTGTGCCGGGTCACGCCGTACTTGACGGCCTGCATGCCGCCGGCGTTGGTCGCCAGGTTGCCGCCGACCGTCGCCCCCATCTCGCCGGGGTGCACCGGGTAGAGCAGGCCGTGCGCCGCCGTCGCGGCGTCCAGCTCGGTCAGCGTGACACCGGGCTGCACCACCGCGACCTGATTGGCCTGGTCGATCTCCAGTATCGCGTTCATCCGCTCGAACGACACCAGTAGGCCGTCCGGCCGGGCGATGGCCGCGCCGGCCAGGCTGGTGCCGGATCCCCTCGCCGTGACTGGGATCCGGCGGCTGGCGGCGATCCGCAGCACGGCGGCGACCTCGGCCGTGCAGCCGGGACGGACGACGAAGGCCGGGGTCTGCGGCGCGCAGGTCAGGGACTCGTCGTGGGCGTAGTCGGGGGAGGCGTCGGCGCCCGCCAGCACGTTGGCGGGGCCGACGGCCTCGGCGAGCAGCGAGCGCAGCTCTCGGCTCATGGTTCGAGGCATTCGGGAATCGAGTCGACGTGGCCGGTCGGGCGCTCGGTGTGCCCGGCCGGATCGAGGATCTTCACCCAGCTGACCGACGGGAACTGCTTGAGGGTTGGCATGATCTCGCCGGCGACGGAGTAGGTGGAGCCGTGGCTGTCGCAGCCGCCGACCAGCCGCACGGTGGCGACGCCGTCGGTGATCGACAGGTGGTCGAAGCCGGTCGCGTCCGAGCTCTCGAAGCGCAGCCCGCTCGCCGCCTCGGCCTCGGTCGGCCCGGCGAACAGCCGTTGCAGCGCGCCGCGGGCCGTCGCCGGTGGGATCACCGGCCGGGTCACGGCGAACACGTACGGCGGGCGGTTCAGGTCGTAGAAGTAGTCCCGCACGGTGACCGTGGCGAAGTCGGCGGGGATGTCGAGCACCACTCGGCTCGGCCCGGTCAGGGTGAACAGATGCGCCGAAGCGGCGCGAGACAGGCCGATCCCGAAGGACAGCACGCCCTCGAAGTCGCCGGCCTGCACGACGTGCATCACCTGCGGCAGGTCGTAGGCACGTCGCGTCGGGCCGTAGGTGCCGTTGCCGTTGTCGTCGTGGCCGGCGGCCGAGCTCATGCGGACCCGGAGGAAGGCGTTGCCGGAGACGGGAATCGGCAGGCCGGACGGGTCGCCGATGACGGTCGGCACGGCGGTGACGGTGTTGTCGGCCGGCAGCGGGCCGGCGAACTCGAAGACCACGCGGTCGTAGCCGGGGTGGTGCGCGGCTCGGATCGCCACCAGGGTCGAGGTCTGGCTCGGCGCGGCGACTGCCGCCGGTGCCAATGCCAGTGCGAGGCCGGCCGCGAGCGCGGCGGCGGTGAACTGGACAAGTCTCATGCCAGCCACGCTAGGAACGACGGCATCGGTGTCCAAGGGCCGCAAGGACCCGGGCGAGCGGGGCTTTCGGCACCTGTGGGCGGACGCGGGCGGGCGGGACGATTGTGCCGGGAAGGAGGTGGGCGACATGACGAACGTCGAGTCCGGCAAGGCCGCGGCGGAGGCTCGCCAGGAGCTGAAGGCCGACCCCACGACCAAGACCACCCATGACGATCCGTTGGCCCGTTACCTCGGGGCGATGGCGTACAAGGAGAAGAAGGACAAGAAGACCGACGACAAGTGACCTCCCGACACGACCGTGCCGGCCCGCTCAGTGGGCCGGCACGGTCGTGTCGACGATCTCCGCCTCCGGCCACGGATCGGACTCCCGCGCCATGCCGGCGGCGATCTCCGCGGTGGCGTCGGAGAGGTGCGCGCCCGTGGCCCGCCGTCGGATCCGCGCGTCGGCCAGCTCGTCCGGTGCGCGGCACAGCAGCTCGACCATTCGGCTCGACGTGCCGGCGGCCACCACCCGGGCCTGTTCCCGGTGCGCCGCACGCCGCCAGCTGGCGTCGAGCACCACCGTCTCGCCGCGGCCGAGCAGCAGCTCGGCGCGGCGCAGCAGCTCACGGTAGGTGTGCTCGGTGCCGGCGGCGCTGTAGATGCCCTCCTGCCACCCGGCGGCGGCGCTGGTCTGCGGTGAGATGCCGGCCATCTCCTTGCGGACCCGGTCGGACTGCACCAGCACGCCGCCGAGCTCGTCGGCCAGCCGACCGGCCACTGTGGACTTTCCGGTGCCCGGTCGGCCGCCGACGATGACCAGTCTCGGCTCGGCCAGCCGCAGGTGCCGCAGCGCGAGCTCGGCCAGCCGCCGCGCCTGCTCGTCCTGGCCGGCGACACCCTGGGCGTGGCGCAGGCAGGCGACCTTGGACCGCACCACGGCCCGGTAGGCGATGTAGTGGTGCTCCAGCGACACACAGCGCTGCGCACCGGAGAATTCGGCGTAGCAGTCCAGGAACCACGCGCCCAGCTCGGGCCGCCCGAGCCGTTCCAGGTCCATCGCGAGGAACGCGGCGTCGTCGAGCGAGTCGACCCAGCGCAGCCGGTCGTCGAACTCCAGGCAGTCCAGCACTCGTGGCCCGTCCGGCAGGCAGAAGATGTCGTCGGCGATGAGGTCGCCGTGCCCGTCACAGGCGACACCGGCCTGGGCCCGGGCGGCCAGCAGCGGCTGCCGGCCGGCGAGGTAGCGGTGGGCCAGGTCGGTGATCTCCGCGAGCACGGCGGGGTCCAGCGGACCGTCCCGGAACGGCACCAGCTCGCTCAGGTTGGCCGTCCACCGCTCCCGCAGTCCGGTCAGCAGCGCCACCCGGTCGATCTCCGGGCCGCGCTCGGCCGTGACGTGGAACGCCGCGATCAGCCGCGCGACCTGGCGCAGCTCGTCGTGCACGGGCACCCCGTCGGCCACCAGCCGGGACAGCGACCGTTCCGCCGGCATCCGTCGCATCAGCACGATCCATTCGCACGGATCGCCGGCGGGATCGTGCACTTCGGCGACGCCGAGGTAGACGTCCGGCGAGAGCCGGCGGTTGAGCCGCACCTCGCGGTGGCAGGCCTCGCGCCGGGCCTGCGGCGTGGTGAAGTCGAGGAAGCCGAGATCCACCGCCTTCTTCACCTTGTAGGCGCGGTCGCCGGTGAAGAAGACGGTGGCGCAGTGCGTCTCCCGGACGTCGGCAGAGGTCATGGCCCGACCTTGTCGTCGTGCAGCGCCGCCGCGATCTCGTCGGTCCAGCGGTCGATCGCCGCCCAGTCCCGGAAGTCGCCGAACCGGCCGCCCATCAGGCGCAGCACGACCCGGCCGAACAGCGGAAAGTGCTCGGCCCGGACCACACCGGTGAACAGGCGGTGGTCGCGTGGACCCAGCGGTTCGACGTCGGCCGCCCGGATCTTCGCCTCCTCGCGCATCCCGAGCGACCGCAGGGGCCGGGCCAGCGCGCCGGGCATGCCGACGCTGAACGCCCACAGCGGCTTGGCCACCAGCTCGGACCGGAGCCGGTCGGCGAAGGCCGCCGCCTCGGGCAGCCACCGCTGGTCGTGGACGGCGCTGCCGAGGACGACGGCGTCGTACCCCTCGACCGCCCGCACGTCCGTCATCGGTCGGAGCTCGACCTTGACGTCGTCGGCGGCCAGGCGGTCGGCGATCCGGTCGGCGATCTCCCGGGTGCTGCCGTGCGCCGTGGCATAGCCCACCAGTACGGAAACCATGCTGTCCTCCTCAGAACTCCAGCACGACCCTGGCCGGCACGCGGCCGCCGAGCACCTCGGCGAACACCTCGTTGATCTCCTCCAGCTTGCGGGTCTGGGAAATGATCTTCGTGCGGCCGGCGGCGTGCAGCTCGAACACGTCGGCCAGGTCCTGGCGGGTGCCGACGATCGAGCCCCGCACGGTGATGCCGCGCAGCACGAGGTCGAAGATCGGCAAGGTCAGCTGGCCGTCGGCCGGCAGGCCGACGCAGATCAGCCGCCCGCCCCGGCGCAGCGATCGGAACGCCTGCTGGAAGGCGTCCGGCGCGGCGGCCAGCACGATCGCGACGTCGGCGCCGCCCAGTGCCTCGATGGTGGTGGCGGCGTCGTGGGTGGCCGCGTTGACCAGCCGGTCCGCGCCGGCGTCCTCGGCGACGTCCAGCTTGTCCTCGGTGACGTCGACGGCGATGACCTCGGCGCCGCGCAGCCGGGCGTACTGGATGGCCAGGTGCCCGAGACCGCCGATGCCGAACACCGCGACCTTCTCCGCCGGCTGGATGTCGGCGACCTTCACGGCCTTGAACGTGGTGACGCCGGCGCACGTGAGCGGGGCGGCGTCCACAGCGGACACACCGTCGGGCACCGGCACGACGTACCGCTCGTCGGCCACGGCGTATTCGGCGTACGCGCCGTCCACGCTGTAGCCGCTGTTCTGCTGCGCCTCACACAGTGTCTCCCAGCCGGACACGCAGTACGAGCAGTGCCCGCACGCCGAGCCCAGCCAGGCGATCGCCACCCGGTCGCCGACCTGGCGCAGCGTGCAGCCCTCGCCGAGCGTGTCGACGAGGCCGACGCCCTCGTGGCCGGGCACGAACGGGGCGTGCGGCTTGACCGGCCAGTCCCCGCGTGCGGCGTGGATGTCGGTGTGGCAGACGCCGCAGGCGATCATCCGCACGAGCACCTGGCCGGGGCCGGGCTGCGGCACGGGCAGGTCGCGGATCTCCAGCGGTGCACCGAGTTCCGGCACGACAGCGGCCTTCATGGTGTTCTCCAATCGGATGGTCATGTCATGTCCCGCCGGCGGAAGGCGACCAGTCCGGCCGCCGCGAAGGCGACCGCCACCACGGACAGCCACACGAGCGGGGTGGCGGTGACGACACCGCCGGGAAGCTTGGGCAGGTGGGTGAACGGCGACAGGTCCATCACCCAGTGGCTCAGCCGCAGCAGCGGACCGAGTTCGCCGACCAGCACGAACGCCACCAGCGCGGCCCAACCGAGCGCCGAGAACCGCGGCACGAAGCCGAACGCCGCCACCGTGATGCCGACCAGCACGAGCGTTGCCGGCAGCTGGGCGAGCGCCGCGCCGAGCAGCATGCGGCCGTCGGTCACGCTGGCGCCCAAGCCCATCGCGACGAGCAACGCGGTGCACCCGAGGACGACGACCGTGACATGGCTCAGGGCCCACCGGACCCGGCTGACGCCCGTGGCCAACAGTGATTCCATGTGCAACGAGATTTCCTCGCTGTGCAGGCGCATCGCGCCCTGGATCCCGTAGACGGCGGCGACGATGCCGCCGATGCTCAGCTCGGCCGCGATGAACGCGTTCGTGAGCCCCTGCTCGCCGCCCAGAGCCTCGAACAGGGCTTGGGTCTGCGGAGTGTTGACGAGGCTGCCGATGTTCTGCGCGATGCTCCCGCAGACCGCCCCGAGCACCAGGAACGCCGCCGCCCAGCCGAGCACCGAACCCCGGTGCAGCCGCCAGGCCAGGCCCAGCGGTCCGTGCAGCAACACGCCGGCGCCGGCCGGCCCGGCCCGGTCGGGCAGCAGCCCGGTGCCGAGGTCGCGACGCCCGTGCAGGACGTACGCGCCGGCCGAGAACACGGCGGCGATGCCGGCCAGAATCAGGAAGACCCACCACCGCTCGCCGGCGAACGGCCTGATCTGCTGGCTCAGCCCGATCGGTGACAGCCAGGACAGCCATTCCGGGCCGCGGGTGTCGCCGATGGCGCGCAGCAGGTACACCGCGCCCAGCGCCACCACGCCGATCGCGTTGGCCGAGCGCGGGCTTCGGGTCAGTTGTGCCGCCAGTGCGCCGATGCCGGCGAACGCGATGCCCGCGCCCGTCCAGGCCGCGCCGAACGCGAAGGAACCGGCGGCTGGCAGTCCGCACGCGATGAGCGACAGAGCGGTGACGAAGCCGAGCACCAGGCTGGTGCCCACGGCGACGATCAGTGCCGCGGTGAGCGCGGCGTAGCGGCCGACCACTCCCGCCCCGATCAGCTCCAGCCGCCCGGCCTCCTCCTCGGCCCGGGTGTGGCGGACGACCAGCAGCAGGCCGAGTATCGCGACGAACGCCGTGCCGAGGCCGTCCATCTTGATCATCGACAGCGCGCCGAGCGAGGCCGGGTCGTAGATCCGGCCGTACAGCGCGACGATCGACGGGACGTCGTTGATACCGGCCGAGGCGGCGATCCGGGAGGCCGCGTCCGGGTACAGCCCGACCGTGCCCAGCACGGAGGTCGCCGACATGCCGACGAGCGCGGCGATCCAGACCGGGATCATGATCCGGTCGCGGCGCAGCGCCAGCCGCACCAACGGCCACACGCCGGTCATGGCCGCACCGCGTAGTGGTGCAGGAACAGCTCCTCCAACGTCGGCGGCTGGCTGGTCAGGCTGCGCACGCCGGTGCTGGTCAGGCTGGCCAGCACGGCGTCGAGCTTGTCGCTGTCCACCTCCAGCCGCACCCGGTCGCCCTGCACGTCCAGGTCGTGCACGCCGGGCAGCGTGCTCAGCCCGTTCGGCGGCCCGGCGAGCTCGGCGGTGATGGCGGTACGGGTCAGGTGCCGCAGGTCGGACAACGTGCCGGAATCAACCACCTGCCCATCACGGATGATGCTCACCCGGTCGCAGAGGGCCTCCACTTCGGACAGGATGTGGCTGGACAGCAGAACCGTCCGGCCGCGGTCGCGTTCCTGCTCAACACAGGCCCGGAACTCCGCCTCCATCAACGGGTCCAGTCCGGCGGTCGGCTCGTCCAACAGCAGCAGTTCCACGTCGCTGGCCAACGCCGCGACCAGCGCCACCTTCTGCCGGTTGCCCTTCGAGTACGCGCGGGTCCGCTTGGTCGGGTCGAGGGCGAACCGGTCGAGCAGGTCCTTGCGCCGCCGCGGATTGCCGCCGCCGCGCAGCCGGTCCAGCAGGTCGATCACCTCGCCGCCGGTCAGGTTCGGCCAGAGCGCCACCTCGCCGGGAACGTAGGCCAGTCGGCGGTGCAGGCTGGTCGCGTCGCGCCAGGGGTCGCCGCCGAGCACCGTGGCCGTGCCGCCGTCCGCACGCAGCAGGCCGAGCAGAATGCGCAACGTCGTGGTCTTGCCGGACCCGTTGGGCCCCAGGAAACCGTGCACCTCGCCCGCATGCACACGCAGGTCGAGGCCGTCGAGTGCACGCGTCCGGCCAAAGGATTTCCGCAGGCCCGACACGGAGATCGCGTCCGTCATGGGTTCCACCGTAGGAACGGGAAACACCTGGTAGGAGTGCCCAAGGGCACCGCGGCCCGGGACCTCGGACCCGCCGGCGACCGGGGCGTAGGGCCCGAGGCCACTTGTCGCACCGACGAAGAGGGTTTAGACAGGCGAGGTCGAACTGGTTCAGCAGGGAGTCTGACGTGGATCTGTCGCGCCTGCGACTCAACGAGCTCGTCACGGAGCTGTCCGCCCACGTGGCAGAGCTGTCCACGGCCAAAGGCCAGGTGCAGGGGCTGCTGGACGCCGTGATGGCCGTGTCGACCGGCCTCGACCTCGACGCGACCCTGCATCGGATCGTGCGGGCGGCCACCGAGCTCGTCGACGCCGAGTACGGGGCGCTCGGCGTGCTGGGCTCGGACGGCAAGCTGTCGAACTTCGTCACGATCGGCATCGACGAGGCCACGGTCGCGGCCATGGGCCCGCTGCCGACCGGCCACGGCATCTTGGGCAAGGTCATCGCCGACCCGCGGCCGCTGCGACTGCCGAGCATCGCCGCGCATCCGGCGTCGGTCGGGTTCCCCGAGCGCCATCCGCCGATGCGGACGTTTCTGGGCGTGCCGGTCCGGATCCGGGACGTCGTGTTCGGCAATCTGTACCTGACCGACAAGCGCGGCGGCCGGTTCACCGAGGACGACGAGGTGGTGGTGCAGGCGCTGGCCGCCGCGGCCGGTATCGCCGTGGACAACGCGAGGATGTTCGAGCAGACCCGGCAGCGGCAGCGCTGGCTGGAGGCGCTCACCGAGCTGACCACCGACCTGCTGTCGGGGATGGACCAGGACCAGGCGCTGGAGCTGGTGGCCCGCCGCGCGGTCGACCTGACCGCGGCGGACGCGGCGCTGGTGCTGCTGACCCCGGACGGCCGCCGGGACCGCCGCGTGGTGCAGGCCGTGGTGGGCGATGTCGACCGTGCGGCGCTGGGTCGGGTGCTCGGCAGCGACGACCCGCTGATCGACGACATCGTGACCAGCGGCGCCGGGGTGATCGAGACCGACCTGGCCGGGCACCGCGGCGAGACCGCGCTGCGCAAGGAGCTGGCCGGCCACCAGCACTCGATGGCCGTCACGATGCGGTCCGGCGAGCACATCACCGGCGTGCTGTTCGTGCTGCGCGGCAAGGAGAAGCCGCCGTTCGTGGACGACCAGCTGCCGCTGCTGGCGTTCTTCGGCAGCCAGGCGTCGCTGGCCCTCGAACTGGCCGTCAAGCAGCAGATGCAGCGCCGGCTGGACGTGGTGTCCGACCGCGACCGGATCGGCCAGGGCCTGCACGAGCACGTCATCCAGCGGCTGTTCGCGGTCGGCCTGCGGCTGCAGGGCGTGCTGCCTACGGTCACCGGCGCGGGTTCGCGGCGGGTGGCCGAGTCGGTCAAGGAGATCGACCTGGTGATCGCCGATATCCGCAAGTCCGTGTACGACCTGCAGAACGCGGCCGAGTCGCAGCCGCTGCGCGGCCGGCTGCTGGACCTCGTCGTCCGGGCGACCGACGACACGGAGCTCACCCCGACCACGCGCATGCACGGGACCGTGGACTCGGCGGTGTCGGCGGTCGTCGGCGAGCACGCGGTGGTCGTGCTGACCGAGGCACTCGCGAACGTGGTCCGGCACAGCCACGCGCACGCGGTGCGGGTGTCGGTCACCGCGGCCGAGGACTTCGACATGGAGGTCGCCGACGACGGCGTCGGCGTCGCGGACGGCGCCGACGGCAACGGCCTGCGGGACATGGCCGAGCGCGCCCGGGCCGCCGGCGGCAGCTTCAGCATCTCGGCGCAGCCCGGCGGCGGCACGCTCGTGCATTGGCGAGTGCCGCTCGGCGGACGGTGACCAACGGCCCTGTCGCGCCGGTTCCTGCTGCCCTGTAACGGAAGCCGTTCGTCGATCTATCGTCGAGTGTGGGGGCTGTCGGAAGGGAAGTGACCGGCCATGGAGCTGGCGATCGTGTTCCGGGTCGTCGACCCGGTCAAGGACGTCACGCTGCCCGACGGCATGAAGCGGTCGATGTCGCGGCAGGCCGCGGCGAACGGCCGGGGGCCCGTGAAGGCTGGAGCCTGAGATGGACGTGGAGCGGGAGTCGAAGCTCGATGCGCCGCCCGAGTTCGAGCTGCCGGACCTGACCGATGTCGTGGACGGTGCGGTCGCCGAACAGGCCCCGCACCGGACATTGGTCGCCCGCTACTACGACGCCGCCGACCTGCGGCTGGCCCGCGCCGGCGTGACGCTGCGGCACCGCACCGGTGACGACGCCCCGGTGTGGACGCTCAAGCTCCCGGTCGGCGTGAACGGAACCAGGACCGCGCGCCGTGAGATCGACTTCGCCGGACCGCCGGACATCGTGCCCGACAAGGCGACCGACCTGGTGCGCGGGTATCTGCGTACCGAGCGGCTCGTCGAGGTCGGCCAGATCGACACCGACCGCACGATCGTGGTCGTACGGGCCGGCGGCGACGAGGTGGAGGTCGCCGACGACGTCGTGACCGGTCACGACGAGCTGCACGCGCCGGGGCGGTTCCGCGAGATCGAGGTCGAGCTGACCGCCGGCGGCGACGGCCTGGCCGACGCGGTGGTGGCCGAGCTGATCGCCGCCGGCTGTCAGCCGGGCCCGCCGGCGCCGAAGCTGGTGCGGGCCCTCGGCAGGCGGGCTCGGCAATCCGCGGATGTCGTGGTGCCGGAGATCGGCCCGGACGCCGGCATGCTGGAGCTCGTCCGACACGCGGTGGCCGCCTCGGTGGACCGGATCGTCCGCCACGACGCCGGCGTGCGGCTCGGCGAGGACCCCGAGGACGTGCACCAGTTCCGGGTGGGCAGCCGGCGGCTGCGCGCGGATCTGCGCACCCTCATCGGCTTTCTCGACGGGGCCTGGGTGACCGTGCTGCGTGACGAGCTGCGGTGGCTCGGTGGGCAGACCGGCGTCGTGCGCGACCGTGACGTCCTGGGCGAACGGCTGCGCCGTGAGGCCACCCAGCTGCCCGACGTCGACGACGCGGGAGCCGGCGCACTGCTGGCCCGACTCGCCGAGGAATCGAACGCCGCCCGGTGCGAGTTGCTGGCCGCGCTGCGCAGCCACCGTTACGGGACGCTGTTGGATTCGCTGGTGGACGCGGCCCGCAATCCGCGGTTCGCCGCCGTCGACGCCCGCTCGGCGCGCAAGCATGCCCCCGAGCTCGTCGGCCAGGCCTGGCGCCGGCTGGCGCACGCCGTCCGTGCGGCCGGTGACGAACCGACCGACGCCGACCTGCACGCCGTGCGCATCCTCGCCAAACGCTGCCGGTACGCCGCTGACGCCGTCGCACCGGTGATCGGCGCGCCCGCGCACCGATTCGCCGATGCCATCGCGGAGATCCAGACCGTCCTCGGTGACCATCAGGACACCGTGGTGGCTGAGGACTGGCTGCGGGCCACCGCCGCGGCCACCCCGGACGGCCGTGTCGCCGCCGGGGAGCTGATCGCCATCGAGCGCGCCGAGCGGGCCCGGCTGCGCGCACTGTGGCCGCAGACCTGGCACACAGCCACCGCGCGGCAGCTACGCGACTGGCTGCACGGTCGTTGACTCGGGAACTTCCACCCTGCCGGTGATGCCTTTGGTCCCTGCCTGCCGGCGGCGCACGGCCGGGAGGCTGGAGGACATGTTCGAAGTGCGCGTGCACGGTCGCGGCGGTCAGGGAGTGGTGACCGCGGCCGAACTGCTGTCAGTGGCGGCGTTCCTGGAGGGCCGTCACGCCCAGGCGTTCCCGAGTTTCGGCTCGGAGCGGACCGGGGCGCCGGTGGTGGCCTTCTGCCGGATCGACGACCACACGATCCGGTCCCGCGAGCCCGTGGTGCGCCCGGACGCCGTGATCATCCAGGATGTCACGCTGCTGCACCAGGTTCAGGTGTTCGACGGCCTGCGGCCGGACGGCTACCTGCTGGTGAACTCGGCGCGCGGCTTCGACGAGCTCGGCATCGGCGAGTTCGTCCGGGACTTCCGGCGCGACCGGCTGCTGGTGGTGCCGGCGACCGAGCTGGCGCTGGAGCACGTCGGCCGGCCGGTGCCGAACGCCGTGCTGCTTGGCGGTTTCGCGGCGCTGAGCGGGCTGGTGTCGCTGGAGTCGGTGACGACGGCGATCGGCCGGCGCTTCGCCGGTCGGGTGGCCGAGGGCAACATCGCGGCGGCGACCGCCGCGCACGAGTTCGTCCGCGCCGAGCAGGAGGAGCTGAGGAATGCTCAGGCAAATTGAGGGATCCCGGGCCGTCGCGGACGTCGTGGCGCTGTGCCGGCCCGAAGTGGTCTGCGCCTACCCGATCTCGCCACAGACCCACATCGTGGAGGCGTTGGCCGAGCACGTGAAGTCCGGGCGGCTGGCCCCCTGCGAGTTCGTCACCGTCGAGTCCGAGTTCGCCGCGATGTCGGTGGCGATCGGCGCGTCGGCGGTGGGGGCACGGGCCTACACGGCGACCGCGAGCCAGGGCCTGCTGTACATGGCCGAGGCCGTGTTCAACGCCTCCGGGTTGGGCCTGCCGATCGTGATGACGGTGGCCAACCGGGCGATCGGCGCGCCGATCAACATCTGGAACGACCACAGCGACAGCATGTCCCTGCGCGACGCCGGCTGGATCCAGCTCTACGCCGAGACCAACCAGGAGGCGGCCGACCTGCACATGCAGGCGTTCCGCATCGCCGAGGAGCTGTCCCTGCCGGTGATGGTGTGCATGGACGGCTTCATCCTGACCCACGCCTGGGAGCAGGTCGACACGCCATCGCAGGAGGAGGTCGACGCGTTCCTGCCACGCTACGAGCCGCGCCAGGTCCTCGACCCGGCCGAGCCGGTGTCGATCGGCGCGATGGTCGGGCCGGAGGCGTTCACCGAGGTGCGCTACCTGGCCCACGCCCGCCAGATGCAGGCGCTGGAGCTCATTCCGGACGTCGCCGCCCGGTTCGCCGAGGCGTTCGGCCGCAACTCCGGCGGCTTGGTGCACCCCTACCGCACCGACGACGCCGACACGATCGTCATCGCGCTGGGCTCGGTGCTGGGCACCATCAAGGACACCGTGGACGAGATGCGCCGTGACGGTCTGCGCGTCGGCGTCCTGGGCATCACCAGCTTCCGCCCGTTCCCGCTGGACGCCGTGCGGGCCGCCGTCGGCGACGCGCACCACGTCGTGGTGCTGGAGAAGGCGCTCGCGGTCGGTATCGGCGGCATCGTCACCGCGAACGTGCGGATGGCGGTGACGCCCGACCACGTGTCGACGGTCATCGCCGGACTCGGCGGGCGGGCCATCACCAAGGCGTCGCTGCGCCGGATGCTCGACGAGGCGGTCGCCGGCCGGCTGGACCCGTTGACCTTCCTCGACCTGAACCGGGAGCTGATCGGCAACGAGCTGGCCCGGATGGCCGCCAGCCGGCGCTCCGGGCCGATGGCCGAGAACATGCTGCGGGACCTGGGCGCGGTCGCGTCCAGGATCGGGTGAGGGGGAGTCGTGCCGGTCCAACCCGTCAAGTTCTACCAAACCGGAAGTTTCGTCGTCGGCAACCGCCTGCTGGGACCCGAGAAACGCTCGGTGCAGGCCAGCATGCGGCGGACGAACTCGCTCAACTGCGGGCACCGCGCGTGCCAGGGCTGCGGCGAGGCGCTCGGCGCCCGCTACGCGCTCGACGCGGCGATGCGCGCCACCGACAACCAGATGGTGGCCGTCAACGCCACGGGCTGCCTTGAGGTGTTCTCCACGCCGTATCCCGAGACCTCGTGGCGGATCCCGTGGCTGCACTCGCTGTTCGGCAACGCTCCCGCCGTCGCCACCGGTGTCGCCGCCGGCCTGAAGGCCAAGGGGCGCAGCGACGTCCGGGTGGTCGGCCAGGGTGGCGACGGCGGCACCGTCGACATCGGGTTCGGCTGCCTGTCGGGCATGTTCGAGCGCAACGACGACGTGCTGTACATCTGCTACGACAACGAGGCGTACATGAACACCGGCGTGCAGCGTTCCGGGGCCACCCCGCCCGCCGCCCGCACCACGACCACCCCGGCCGTCGGCCCGGAGCCGGGAAACGTGTTCGGGCAGGGAAAGAACGTGCCGGCCATCGCGATGGCCCACGAGATCCCCTACGTGGCCACGGCTACCGTCGCCGACCTGCGGGACCTGGAGTACAAGGTCACTCGGGCCATGTCCCTGCACGGCGCCCGTTACCTGCACGTCCTGGTGCCGTGCCCGCTCGGCTGGGGCAGCGCCTCCGGCGACACCGTGCTGATCGCCCGGCTGGCCAAGGAAAGCGGCCTGTTCCCGGTGTACGAGGCCGAACGCGGCGAGGTCACCGACGTGACGAAGATCCGCCGTCAGGTGCCGGTCGAGGACTACCTCCGGCTACAGAGCCGCTACGCCCACCTGTTCGGTGAGCACGGCAGCCCCGAGACGGTCGCGCGCCTGCAGGCGGTCGCCGACCGCAACATCCGCCGCTACGGCCTGCTCGAGGAGGAGTGATGGACCACGAGAAGCCGTTCGCGATCACCCTGGACGTCGGGTCCAGCCTGGCCAACAAGACCGGCGCCTGGCGGACCGAGCGGCCGGTCTACCTGGACCTGCTGCCGCCGTGCAACCAGGCCTGCCCGGCCGGCGAGAACATCCAGCAGTGGCTGTACCACGCCGAAGACGGCGGCTACGAGTCGGCGTGGCGGCAGATCATGGCCGACAACCCGTTCCCGGCCGTGATGGGCCGGGTGTGCTACCGGCCGTGCGAGACCGCCTGCAACCGCGGTCAGCTCGACGAGTCCGTCGGCATCAACTCGGTGGAGCGGTTCCTCGGCGACGAGGCCATCCGCGGCGGGTGGACGGTGCCGGTGACGGCGTCCGCGACCGGCCGGCGGGTGTTGATCGTCGGTGCGGGTCCGGCCGGTCTTTCCGCCGCCTACCACCTCCGTCTGCTCGGCCACGACGTGACCGTCCGGGACGCGGGCGAGGCGCCGGGCGGCATGATGCGCTACGGGATTCCCCGCTACCGCCTGCCCCGCGAGGTGCTGGACGCCGAGATCGACCGCATCCTGGCGATGGGCGTGCAGCTGGAACTTCGTTGCCACGTCAAGGATGTCGTGGCGGCGCTGGCCGAGTTCGACGCCGTGTTCCTGGCCGTCGGCGCGCACATCGCCAAGCGGGCCTACCTGCCGGCCGGCGACTCCGCGCGCATCCTCGACGCCGTGTCGCTGCTGCACGACGTGGCTGACACGGAGCCGCCCATGCTGGGCCGCCGGGTCGTCGTCTACGGCGGCGGCAACACCGCCATGGACGCCGCCCGCACCGCCAAGCGACTCGGCGCGACCGACGCCGTCGTCGTCTACCGGCGCACCCGCGACCGGATGCCCGCGCACGACATCGAGGTCACCGAGGCCACCGACGAGGGCGTCACGATGAAGTGGCTGTCCACCATCGCCCGGGCCGACGGCGACCACGTCACCGTGGAGAAGATGCGCCTGGACGACAAGGGGTTCCCACAGCCGACCGGCGAGTTCGAGGAGCTCGCGGCCGACACCGTGGTGCTCGCGCTCGGACAGGAGGCCGACCTGGCGCTGCTGGAGGGCGTGTCCGGCATCGAGACCGAGGACGGTGTCGTGCGGGTCGGGCCGAACCTGATGACCGGGCATCCCGGGATCTTCGCCGGCGGCGACATGGTGCCGTCCGACCGGACCGTGACGATCGCCATCGGCCACGGTAAGAACGCCGCCCGGCAGATCGACTCGTGGCTGCGCCACGGCGACTACCACGCGCCGAAACCGGCGCAGCTGGCGAGCTACGACAAGTTGAACACGTGGTACTTCTCCGACGCCCACGCCACCGTGCGGCCCGAGCTCGAGGC
>DATJJB010000739.1:0-14539 GCA_035492655.1 Kutzneria sp.
CGCGGCCCCGCACTGCTGCAACAGATCCAGCGTGCGGTCCGGGGCCATCCGGCCCTGCGCGGACAGGATCGCGGCCAGCGGCTCGCCGGCCACCAGCTCCATCACCAGGTACGCGGTGTCCTCCGGGCCGTCCGGCTCGGACGCCGTCTCGCCGTAGTCGTGCACCGCGGCGATACCCGGGTGGTTGAGCGACGCGGTCGTCCTCGCCTCGGTGCGGAACCGGTGCAGGAACTCGGGATCCCCGGACAGCTCGGGCTTGAGCACCTTCACCGCGACGGCGCGGTCCAGCCGGGAGTCGGTCGCCTCCCACACCTCGCCCATGCCGCCGACGGCGATGCGCCGCGCCAGCCGGTAGCGGTCGGCGAGCAACTGCCCGGTGGTGAGCATCGTCAGCCTCCCCCGGCGAGGTACGCGTTGATGGTCGCACGGCCGACGCCGGCGGCCACGGAGCTGCCGGTGGCGGCCAGGCCGCGGTCACCACCGTTCTCCACCACTACGCAGACGGCGATCTGCGGGTTGTCCGCCGGCGCGAACGCCACGTACCAGGCGTGCGGCGGGGTGTTCTTCGGGTCGGTGCCGTGCTCGGCGGTGCCGGTCTTGGAGGCGATCTTGACGTTGGCCTGCTTGCCGGCGCCGCCGGTGTGCTGCTCCGACAGCAGCATCATGGCCTTGACCTGGTCGGCGACGTCCTTGGACAGGGCAGGGCCGCCCGGCGCCTCCTGCGGGGAGAACGAGGAGATCGACGACATGTCCGGGGCCAAGATGTTCTTCACCAGCTGCGGCTGCATGCGCACGCCGCCGTTGGCGATGGTCGCGGCGACCATGGCGTCCTGGATCGGGGTCAGCTTCACGTCCCGCTGACCGATGCCGCTCTGGTACAGCGCCGCCTCGTCCGGGATGGTGCCGACGGTCGAGGTGGCCACCGGCACCGGCACGGTCAGGTCGGTCTGGCCGATGCCGAACTTGGCCGCCTGCTGGATCAGGTTGTCCTTGCCGACCTTGCCGGCCAGCGTGGAGAACGCCGTGTTGCAGGAGTACTCGATGGCGATCGACACCGAGACCTGGTTGTTGGTGCCCTCGGGGCAGGTCTCGTTGGCGAAGTTGGACAGCGTCGTGCTGGTGCCCGGCAACGTGATCGTCGGGTCGGCCGGCAGGTTCTTGGTGTTGGCGTCGTCGATGCCGTTGGCCAGCGCGGCCGAGGCCACCACCAGCTTGAACGTGGACCCCGGCGGCAGCGTCTCCTGGGTGGCCCGGTTCAGCGCCGGCTTGTTCGGGTCGTCGTCCAGCTTGGTGATGGTGTCGCGTTGGGTGGTGTTGTCGTGCGCGGCCAACGGGTTCGGGTCGAACGACGGCGTGCTCACCATGGCCAGGATCTCGCCGGTGGACGGCTTGAGCGCCACCACGGCGCCGGTGAAGTTCTTGGCCGTCATGCCGGCGTAGGCCGCGTCCTGTGTCTTCGGGTCCACGGTCAGCTGCACGTTGCCGCCGCGCGGGTCCCGACCGGTGATCAGGTCGGACAGCCGGCGCACGAACAGCTTCGACGACGAGCCGTTGAGCACGTCGTCCTCGGCCCGCTCGATGCCGGTCGCGCCGAAGATCGACGAGTAGTAGCCGGTGATCGGCGCGTACTCCGGCCCGTTCTTGTAGACCCGCAGGTAGTGCTGCGCGTCCTTGGTCTCCACCGAGTTGGCCAGGATGGTGCCGGTGGCGCTGACGAGCTGGCCGCGCTGGCGGCCGTACTCCTCCATCACGCTGCGCCGGTTGGCCGGGTTGTTGGCGTACGTGTCGGCGTTGATCACCTGCACGTAGGTCAGGTTGGCCAGCAACAGCAGGACCATCACCATCATGGTGAGGCCGACCCGGCGTAGTGGCTTGTTCACGTCGGTCGCTCCACGAGGACGGTGCTTGCCTCGGCGATCGGCGCCTGCGGCTTGGGACGGCTGGCCTGCGGGCGGCGCGCGGCGTCGGAGATCCGCAGCAGCAGCGCCACCATGATGTAGCTGGCCAGCAGGGACGAGCCACCGGCCGACAGGAACGGCGCGGTCAGACCCGTCTCCGGGATGAGCTTGCTGATGCCGCCGATGACCACGAACATCTGCCACATCAGCAGGAAGGACAGGCCGCCGGCGAGCAGCTTGCCGAAGGTGTCGCGGACGGCGAGGCCGCTGCGCAGGCCGCGCATGGCCAGCATCATGTAGACCACGATCATCGCGGTCAGGCCGATGAAGCCCAGTTCCTCGCCGAAGGCCGACACGATGAAGTCGCTGCTGACCACCGGCACCAGCTCCGGGTGGCCGGCGCCAAGCCCGGCGCCGGCGATGCCGCCGCTGCCCAGGCTGAACAGCGACTGCACCATCTGGTAGCCGTCGTTCTGCGCGTCGGCGAACGGGTCGATCCAGTTCGTCACGCGGGTCTGCACGTGGATGAACATCTTGTAGGCCAGCGTGGCGCCGCCCATGAACAGCACGATGCCGATCCACACCCAGGCCGACCGCTCGGTGGCCAGGTACACCATGGCCAGCACGGTGCCGAAGAACATCAGCGAGGCGCCGAGCTCGGTCTCGATCATCAGGACCAGGATGGCGATCGCCCAGGCGATCAGCAGCGGGCCGGTGTCGCGCGGCCGGGGCAGCTCGAGGCCGAAGACCTTGCGGCCGGCGATGGTGAACAGGTCCCGCTTGGACACCAGGAACGCGGCCACGAACAGGATGATCAGCACCTTGGCGAACTCGCCGGGCTGGATCGACACCGGGCCGATGATGATCCACAGCTTCGCGCCGCCGACACAGGAGATGCTGCACGGCAGCACACCCGGCAGCACCAGCAGCACCAGGCCGACCAGACCGAAGGTGTAGCCGTAGCGGGACAGCGTCCGGTGGTCCTTCACGCCCCACAGCACCGCCACCATCGCGGCCAGCGACAGCGCGGTCCAGATCAGCTGCTTGGGGGCGGCGTTCGAATAGCCGTGCCCGGACTGGAGGGCCTGCTGGGCCAGCGGCGTGTCCAGCCGGTACAGCATGGCGACACTCAGGCCGTTGAGCAGCGACGCGCACGGCAGGATCAGCGGATCCGCGTACGGCGCCAGCTTGCGCACGGCCAGGTGGGCCAGCCCGAACAGCACCGCGTAGCCGACGACGTACAGCAGCACCTCGGGCTTGAGGGTCTGGAACTGGTTCTCCGAGATCAGCACGAAGGCGAGCGCGACCAGTCCCGCCACGAACCCGAGCAGCGCGAGCTCGGTGCCGCGACGGGTCGGTGTGGCGGGCGACGACGAACCCGGCGCACTCATGTGCGTCGTCGCCGCCCCCAGTACACCGGGCGGGAGGGCCATCAGCCCACCTTCCTACAGTTCTTGCCCGGCTGCTGCTGTGTGCTGGTCAGCGTGGGCGCGGAGCTGGTCGTGCTGCTCGTCGTCGTGCCGGACGGAGCGCCGCCGGCGGCGCTGGTGGAGGTCGTCGTGCTGGCGGCCGTGGTCGTCGACGTGCCCGTGGCCGCGGTGTCCGGGGTGCATGTGGGCAGCAACGCGCCCAGCCACAGCCGCCGAACGGCATCGCGCGCACCGTCCACGCCCGGCTTCTCCGGGATGACGCCCTTGCGCACGTCCTCGCGCGCCGACTCCTGGAGCTCGTCCAGCGTCAACGACTTGCAGCCCGACTCCTGCGGATCCAGGCACGAGGTCTCCGCGACACGGTGCAGCGGGATGCCCAGCACCGGGCCGCCGCGCACCCCCTCGAAGATCGCGACATGGTTGTCGTCGGTGGCGCCCACGTAGTACTGGCCGAGCACCCACCACACGGTGCCGCCCGCGCCCAGCCCCAGCACGATCAGGACCGCCACGATCCAGACGAGTAACCGGACCCGCTTGCGATTCCTCGCCTTGGGGTCCGGTGTCGGTGCTACCTGCGCCATTGGTTGTGGCGGTGGCGTCCGTGGCGCGGTGATCGCGCCGGCTCTGGACGCAGGCGAGTCCGGCGGCGGCTGGTCCTGACTGCCGTCCCCGGCGGCCCCGCCGACGATCGGCGCGTCGTCGCCGTAGTCGACGTCGACCACGTCGGCGATGATCACCGTCACGTTGTCCGGGCCGCCGGCCTTGAGCGCCAGCTCGATCATCCGGTCCGCGCAGGCCTGCGGGTCCGGGATCAGGATCGCCTCGGCCAACGTCTCGTGGCTCACGTAGGAGCACAGGCCGTCGGAACACAGCAGGTACCGGTCGCCGGCGCGCGCTTCGCGCACCGCGAGACTCGGTTCCACCTCGTGGCCGGTCAACGCACGCAGCAGCAGCGAGCGCTGCGGGTGCACGTTGGCCTCCTCCTCGGTGATCCGGCCCTCGTCGATCAGCGACTGGACGAACGTGTCGTCGTGCGTGATCTGGGTGAACTGGCCGCCGCGGAGCAGGTAGGCCCGGGAGTCGCCGACGTGGACAAGGCCCAGTCGGTTGCCCGAGAACAACACGGCGGTCAGCGTGGTGCCCATGCCGTCGAGATCCGGGTCGTGCGACACCAGCTCGGCGATGGCGCCATTGCCCTCCAGCACCGCACCGCGGAGCTGGTCGAGCAGGTCGTCGCCGGGCTCGTCGTCGTCGAGCGGGGCCAGGGCGGCGACAACCACCTTGCTGGCCACCTCACCGGCGGCGTGGCCGCCCATGCCGTCGGCAAGGGCGAGGAGACGCGGGCCCGCGTAGACGGAGTCCTGGTTGTTGGCTCGAACCAGGCCCCGGTCACTGCGGGCGGCGTAGCGGAGGACGAGGGTCATGTGCGCAGCTCGATCACTGTCTTGCCGATGCGGATCGGGGCACCGAGCGGGACCCGGAGGGGTGCCGTGACCTTCGCCCGGTCTAGGTATGTTCCGTTCGTGGAGCCAAGATCCTCCACGTACCAGTCGCTGCCTCGCAGCGACAGCCTCGCGTGTCGAGTCGAGGCGAAATCGTCATCGAGCACGAGGGTCGAGTCGTCGGCCCGGCCGATCAGGATCGGTCTGCCGTCGAGCGAGATCCGGGTGCCCGTCAGTGCTCCGTGGGTGACCACGAGCTGTCTGGCCGTCTTCCCCTTGGCCGACTGCTTGCCACCCTTGCGGAACCCGCCGGGCACCGCGACTCTCAACCCCGACGCGGCATAGATGTCGGATCGGACCACGCGCAGCGCGGCCAGCACGAACAACCAGAGCAGGGCGAGAAACCCTGCTCTGGTCAGCTGCAACACCAGCTCTGGCACCTGTAGTGACCGCTCCCGCCTGACCTCGTACCCGCCCGCTCCCGCCTCAGCCCTGCGTGCGGAACACGAGTGACGAGTGGCCGACCCGGACGACGTCGCCGTCCGCGAGCTGCCAGGTCTGCACCGGGGTGCCGTTCACCGTGCTGCCGTTCGTGGAGCCGAGATCCGCGAGCATCGCACTCTGACCATCCCAGGTGATCTCCAGGTGCCTCCTGGAGACCCCCGTGTCGGGCAGTCGGAAGTCCGCGTCCTGGCCACGGCCGACCACGTTGCCGCCCTGCTTCAGGTTGTACGTGCGGTTGGAACCGTCGTCCAGCTGAAGGATGGCAGTGATCTGGCGCGGACCCGGCGGCGGGCCGGGAGGCGCGCCGTACGGATCCTGCTGACCGTAGCCGCCACCCTGCTGTCCGTACTGGTCGTAACCACCCTGCTGCTGACCGTAGCCACCCTGCTGGCCGTACGGGTCGTACCCGCCGCCCTGCTGCTGGCCGTAGCCGCCGCCCTGCTGGGGATAGCCCTGCTCGTAGCCGCCGCCACCCTGCTGCGGGTAGCCCTGCTCGTAGCCGCCGCCCTGCTGGGGCTGGCCGTAGCCGCCGCCCTGCTGCGGGTAGCCCTGCTCGTAACCGCCGCCGCCGCCCTGCTGGGGGTAGCCGTGCTGGTCGTAGCCGCCCTGCTGCTGCTGGCCGTACTGGTCGTACCCGCCGCCTTGCGGCTGTTGCTGCTGCTGCGGGTAGCCGCCCTGCTGCGGGTAGCCCTGGTCATAGCCGTAACCCTGCTGACCCTGGTGCTGACCGTAGGGGTCCTGCGGGGGGTACTGGCCTGGTGGCTGGCTCATGGATCGGTCTCCTGCGGTGCGAGGTGGTGCTGGCCGTCGTACGTCAGGGTCGACGGACGAGTTGGTTCGGAACTGTCCCGTGTGCAGCGCGTCGGAGCGCTCCAGGGAGACTACGACGTCACCATAGGTATCCCATCCGTGCTCTGCGAGGTGCTCGCGGACGCAGTCCTCGAGCAGCTCCGTTATGCGCTGTTCGTCCTGCTCGGCACCCGCCAAACGGTCGTGGTCGGCTGCACCGAGCAACACCCGGTAACTGTTCGGCGCTAGCAGCCGGTCACCGGCGAGCTCCTTGACGTTCAGCTCAGCCTCGCGTTGCAGCGACTGCGCCACCTCCTGCGGCACGACGCTGCCGCCGAACACGCGTGCGAAGGCGTTGCCCACAGCGCCCTCAAGGCGGCGCTCGAAGCGCTGCACGCGTCCCACGGCTGTTCCCTTCGCTACGGACTTCCTGACTCGATCGTATCCGGGCCCGCGAGGGGCGACACGGCCCAATTAGGAGACCGAGCTACCGCCGTGCTAGTGTTTCTCCCGTCACCGAGGGCGAGTGGCGGAATGGCAGACGCGCACGGTTCAGGTCCGTGTGTCCGAAAGGACGTGGGGGTTCAACTCCCCCCTCGCCCACTCGAAAGTGGGGAAGCCCCGTTTCCTGTGAGACAGGAAACGGGGCTTTCTCGTTTCTCACTGGGGCTCTCGCCCCAGACCCCAAGGCAGGAGGGGCTTCGCCCCCTGCACCCCCCAATTCGGGGTGGCGGTGGGGCTCAGCTGCGGATTCGTGGGTTCGTGGGGCGCGGGCTGCGCGCCCGCTCACCTCATTCCCTGTCGTTTCTTGCCGGGTCTGACCTGGCTTTTTGTGGATAGTTGTTGCTGCGCATCAAAAAAGTGGTGGCGAAGTCCCGCTAATGGGTGATGTCGGTCACTTATTGATGGGTGGGGTGGGGGCGGCGGGTTGCTTCGGGAGGGCGGGATTGGTGGTGGCCAGGGCGCGCTGCCAGGCGGCCCAGGGGGAAGCGGCGGCGCGCCAGCCGGGTGAGGACAACTCGAGTGGCCCATCGGGGGCGGGCTCGGGGCGCAGGGCCAGGACCGGGGCGGTGGACGCTGGGTGCATGGGGCAGCGCGGAGCGTGCGGATCGGTGACAACGAGGCCGTCGGCGTCGAAGTAGCGGACGTGATGTCCGTCGCCCGGGAGGCCGAGAAGCGGGTGCAGCAGCAGGCGGGCCACTCGACCGAGTGAGGGCTGGCCGGCCCACTCGACGTGGGTGGTCTCGCAGCCACGGGACCACGGGGTGAGCCAGAGGGCGTCGCCGAAGATGCGGGCGCGGCGCAACAGCGAGCTGTTCAGGGCGGCAGGGCCGGGCGAGCGGTGACGGGTGTCGAGCACCGACCGCTCGGCCTCGGTGAGCGGCGTCGGATCGTTGCCGAGCCAGCGGAGATCGCCCAGGTCGACCAGCGACTCGGCGAAGGCGAGCGCGGCGACCCACTGCCGGTAGGAGATGTTCGAGAGGTGGACGGTCGCCGAGACGTCGTCCACCAGATAGAGCTCGACATGGCGTCGATGCAGCCGGGCCCGCAGTCCCGGCACGCCCAGCATCTCGCCGCCGGCGACGCGGGGCAGCAACTCGGCCAGCAGCGGGCCGAGGGCGCCGCTCTCCAGGTGCAGGACCATCTCGTCGGCGTGCGGTCGGACCATCCGGAACACGCGGGCCGGTCGGAGCAGGTCCGCCGGCACCCGCAGGTGCAGGTAGTTCACCGCGCGACCGGCGGCGGTGAAGATGCCCGACTCCAGCTCGCGCTGGCCCTCCGTCAAGGCGTCGGCCAACAACGCGCGGCGCACGTGAGTCGGCGGCGGTGGCAGCTCGTCGTCGCCGAACAGGCGGCCCACGTTGTCGTTGTCCAGCATCTCGTGCAGCCGACCCCGGTCGTCCGGGGAAAGGCGCTGCACGCCCGCGGTGACCACGGGCATCAGGCTCGAATCGGTTTCCCCGGTGTACATCCGGCGCAGCAGCGCCAACCGGCGGACCAGGGACAGTCTGTGTGGCATCGGGAACCTCGCTCCCTCACCGCCCGGCTCGGCGAAGGCGCGTGGCAACCGTCGACGAGTGCGCAGAACGCGGAAGGCTGGTTGGCCTTTTGGCGATCGCCTCCACCCGCAAGCCGGGAGCGGGGATGGCAGGACCGGCCGGGCATTCGTGAATGCCGGTGACGGACTGTACCGGTTATGTCACCTCGATTGTCCACGGCCACGCCGACCGTTCGTCGCAGCGCGGACCGGTAGCCGTGCGACGAACGGTCGCCGTTCACCCGTCCGGCGGCCTGCGCGGCTGGTCAGCGGCCTGCGGTCCACCACTCGCGTGAACGCTACCGAGGGCTCGTTCCTGCGCAGATGCACGTGCATCGGCCTGGGACCGACCACTGGCCGACCGTCGACCGTCCGCCGGAGCCGTTCACACGAACGGCAGCACCGCCGGACCGAAGTCCCGTTCCGGGCTCTCGACCGGTCACCGACCGCATATTGCCGCCAACCGCACACCGCTCCTTACAGCGGAATCCGCGCCGGTCAGACCTGGTACTCCAGTAACCAGAAGAAATCGCGACGGCACAGTCGTCGAGGCTGATGAGGAGGCGAAGTTCGTGAGCCGCTCCGCTGGCAACACGGCAGCAGTCCACAAGAACGCCAAGACCCTGCCGTCGCGCGCGGTCCCCGCCGTCGAACTTCCGGCGCCGTCCGAGGAGCTCGCCGCCAAGGCGGTCGAGCGGCTCGGTTGGAAGGGCGTGCTGCTGCCGCAGCTGACCCTGCTCGGCCGCAAGGTCTTCGTCGTCGCCGAGCTGCTGCCCGACGCGCACGCCGAACGGCTGTGCTTCGGCGTCGGGCCGGTCGTCGACCGCACCACCGTCGCCACCTGGGTGTGGCCCGAGCTCGCCGGAAAGGTGCCGCCGGCCGCCGTGCGCATCGTCGGCGTGCTGGCCGTCGCCAAGCACTGGCGTACCGGTCTCGCCTCCGCCGTGCCCTTCGCGCTGCACGGCGACGCCGCTGTGGTGCTGCCCTCCTCGGTCGCCCTCACCGACGACTACCTGAGCAACTGCCTGCCGCGGGCCCGCCGCTACGGCGTGTCGATCGTCAGCGCCGACCCCGACGGCACCGTGTCGATGGACCTCGCCGGCACCCCCGAGCACGTCAGCCTGGAGCAGACCGCCGTCACCCGGTGGGTCAACGAGGTCGTGTACGAGCAGGTGCTGGCCACCGCCAGCTGAACTAGTGTCGGACCACATGCGCGTTGTGATCGCCGGCGGCCACGGCCAGATCGCCCTCAAGCTCGAGCGTCTGCTCGCCGACCGCGGTGACAGTCCGGTGGGGTTGGTGCGCAATCCCGCCCATGGCGATGATCTCCGCGCCGCCGGTGCCGAGGCCGTGGTGTGCGACCTTGAGTCCATTTCCGCCGACGAGCTCGCCGGTCACCTCAAGGACGCCGACGCGGTGATCTTCGCCGCCGGCGCCGGGCCCAACAGCGGGACCGGCCGCAAGGACACCGTCGACCGCGCCGCCGCCGTGCTGCTGGCCGACGCCGCTCGTCTCGCCGGTGTTCGCCGCTACCTGCTCGTCAGCTCCATGGGCGTCGGCCGACCGCTGGCCGCTGGGTCCGATGAGTCGTGGGCTGCCTACATCGCCGCCAAGACCGCTGCCGAGGACGCCGTCCGCGACGTCGACCTCGACTGGACCGTGCTCCGCCCCGGCGGCCTGACCAACGAGGCTCCCACCGGTCGGATCCGACTGGAGACTCCCGGCACCATGCGGGGCGCCATCACCCGCGCCGACGTCGCCGCCGTGCTCGTCGCGTTGCTCGATGCGTCCGGCACCGCCGGTCTCACCCTCGAACTGATCGCCGGCGACACCCCGATCGCCGACGCCGTCGCCGCCCTCGGCTAGCCCCCGCCGGCTGTCCAGGGGAACCCCGCCGCCCACTTCCAAGATCGCCACGCGCGCCCATCCGGTACAGAAGACAGCCCCGCACCCAACCCTGGGGGGCGACCCCGAGGCCAGTCTACCGGGGACCGTGGGTAGTTGATCTTTACGAGGGGTTGCCTGTGGATAACTCGGGCGGTTGTGGACAAGCGTTTGCGTAGGGCTTGAGCTGCGGGGATGGGGAGCGTGAGAAGGCTCACGGGACGGGTTGCCCCCATGACCTACGGTCACACGGGGCCGAGAACGGTGTCGAGGTAGGCGTTGCGGAAAACGCCGTTGGGGTCGACCGAGGCGCGTAGGGAGCGGAACTCCTCGAAGCGGGGATAGCGGGTGGCGAGCACCGAGGAGTCGAGGGTGTGCATCTTGCCCCAGTGCGGACGACCGCCCACGGCGCCGGCGATGCGCTCGAACAGGTCGAAGTACTCCCGATAGGGCATGCCGACGTACTGGTGGATGGCGATGTAGGCGCTGTCCCGGCCGTAGGCGGTGGACAGCGGGATGTCGTCGGCGGCGGCGACGCGGACCTCGACGGGCACGATCACCGGGTGGCGCAGGCCGGGGATGGCGGCCCGGAACTCGCGGAGGACGTCGTGCAGTGATTCACGTGGAACGGCGTACTCGGTCTCGACGAAGCGAACCCGGCGCGGCGTGGTGAACACGCGGTACGAGTGGTCGGAGTAGGAGCGCTCGGACCACAGCGAAGCGCACACGCGGTTGAGGGTGGGCACGACGGAGGGAACGGCGCGGCCGAGCTTGCAGACGAGGCTGAAGGCGCTGTTCTCCATCACCTCGTACTCGTAGAACTGCCGAGCCCGGGACAGCGGCGCGATGGCGGCGTCGGCCGGCAGGCGGACGTTGTGCTTGACCTGCACCCGGTCGCTGTGCGGGAACCAGTGGAACTCGACATGGTCCTCGGAGCCGCACATGGCGTCGAACTTCTCCAGGATCGCGTCCAAGGGCTGCGGGAACTCCCGGGCCTTGAGGGCGAAGGCGGGCACGCACTGCAAGGTCACGGTGCTGATCACGCCGAGGGCGCCGAGGCCGACCCGGGCGGCGCTGAACAGCTCGGGGCGCTCGTCGGGGGAGCAGGTGACCACCGAGCCATCGGCCAGGACGAGCTCCAAGGCCTTGACCTGCGTCGACAAGCCGCCGAGTCGGGCACCGGTGCCATGGGTGCCGGTGGAGATGGCGCCGGAAATGGTCTGGGCGTCGATGTCGCCGAGGTTGGCCATGGCCAGGCCGAGCCGGTGCAGCTCGACGTTCAACCGGTGCAACGGCGTGCCGGAACGCACGGTGACCAGGTTCTTCTCCCGGTCGGCCCGCACGACACCGGACCACTCGCCGAGGTCGATGGCGACGCCGTCGGTGGCGGCGATGCTGGTGAACGAGTGCCCGCTGCCCCGCGGCCGCACGGTGAAGCCGTCCTTGGCCGCGACGGTCACCGCCTCGGCGATCTCGCTGACGTCACGTGGGCGAGCCACGTGCACCGGCTGCGACCGAGCGGTCCCGGCCCAGTTCTGCCACGGCGCCGGGCGTGCCGTATCGGTGCCCAACCGGAGACGTCCGACCATCACTACCCTCCGCGACCCTGTGATGCGCTGCACACAAGCTAGGTGAAAAGTATTCACATTTCAATGCGTCCCGACGTACCGTTCAACTGTGTCACCGCAGCAGCAGCGCGTCCGCTTCGACTCCGCGACCGACGGCTTCGACCCGCCGTTCGCGCTGGTCGACCTGGACGCCTTCGACCACAACGCCGCCGAGCTGGTGCGACGGGCCGGCGGCACGCCGATCCGCGTCGCCAGCAAGTCCGTCCGCGTCCGGGCACTGCTCGAACGGGTGCTCGCGGTGCCGGGCTACGCCGGCCTGATGACCTACTCGCTGGCCGAGGCGATGTGGCTGTTCGCCGAGGGCACCTGCGACGACCTGCTGGTCGGCTACCCGACGACGGACCGGGCGACGCTGCAGAAGCTCGCCCACGACGAGGCGGCCCGCGCGGCGATCACGATCATGGTCGACTCGGTCGACCATCTCGACCTGGTCGACGACGCGCTCGGCCCGGGCCACCCGGACATCCGGGTCTGCCTCGAGCTCGACGCGTCCTGGCGACCGCTCAACGGATCGCGCAAGCTGCACGTCGGCCCGCTGCGCTCGCCGGTGCACACCGCAGCCCAGGCCGCGGCGCTGACCAGGCGAATCATCGACCGTCCCGGCTTCAAGCTGGTCGGGATCATGGCGTACGAGGGGCAGATCGCCGGCATCGGCGACGCCCCGCCCGGCAACCCCCTGCGCGGCCTGGCGGTGCGCTGGATGCAGGGCAAGTCGGCGGCCGAGCTGGCTGAACGCCGGGCGGCCGTGGTGGCGGCGGTCCGGGCGCTGACCCCGCTGGAATTCGTCAACGGCGGCGGCACCGGCAGCCTGGAGGGAACCGCGGCGGAGCAGGCGGTGACCGAGGTCGCGGCCGGGTCGGGCCTGCTCGGGCCGACGCTGTTCGACGGCTACCGGTCGTTCCAGCCCCGGCCGGCGGCGTTGTTCGCGCTGCCGGTGGTCCGCCGTCCCGGTCCGAACGTGGCGACGCTGTTCACCGGCGGCTACCCGGCGTCCGGGCCGATCGGCGAGGACCGGCTGCCCTCGCCGTACCTGCCGGCCGGGCTGAAGCTGACCAAGCTGGAAGCGGCCGGCGAGGTGCAGACGCCGGTCACCGGCAAGGCGGCCGAGCGGCTGCGGGTCGGCGACCGGGTCTGGATGCGGCACGCCAAGGCCGGCGAGCTGGCCGAGCGGTTCCGCGAGTTCCACCTGATCCGCGGCTACCAGGTGGAGCAGACGGCCCCCACCTACCGCGGCGAGGGCCAGGCCTTCGGCTGAGCTACTCGGGCTCGCCGAGACGGGTCGACAGGTAGCCCTTGATCAGGGCCTTGGCCTCGTCGACCACGATCTGGTCGCCGCCCTCGTTGCGACGGAAGGCGAACTTCAGCACGCCGTCGGCCGCCTCGATGGCCACCGCCACCGGCAGCTGGAGCTCGGCCATCGAGCGGCCGAACCGCTCGGAGATCAGCGCGGCCAGGCCCTCGGCGATGACCGCGTTGTTGTCCTTGCCGTCGTCGAGCAGCCGGGTGTCCACCACGTCGCCGAAGTGCAGCCGGCTGAACGCGGGGACGGTCCGGTGCATCTCCACGTACACGTCGAACATCGAGTCGACGGCGTCCCACCAGTGCTCCAGCTCGGCCGAGTCGAAGCGCTGGACCACGTTGGCCATGAAGCGCTCCAGGTTGCGCAGGGTCAGCGCCTGCACGACCGCGCGCTTGTCCGGGAAGAACTGGTAGAGCGAGCCGACCGCGACGCCGGCCCGCTCGGCGATGAGCGTGGTCGTCACGCCGTCGTAGCCCAACTCCTCGATCAGCGAGGCGCACGCCTCGAGCATGCGCTCCACCCGCTGGGCGCTGCGCTGCTGGACGGGCTTGCGACGCAGCGGACCCACGTCGGTGGTCAGGTCGGCGGACACGCGGACTCCTTGGCTGACGGCTGTGGCAGGCATTCTCGCCTGTGACGGGTGGGGTGCACTTCCCTGTGACCCCGCACACGCCTACTATCCGAACAAATTTCATGTCTACTCGGCAGTAGCGCAAGTCGCAGAGGTGGTGCCATGAGCGAGCCCGTCCTCCCATCCTTCCCCGACGACTTCCTCTGGGGGGTCTCCACCTCGGCATATCAGGTGGAGGGCGCCGTCTCTGAGGGTGGCAGGGGCAGGTCGGTCTGGGACACGTTCTGCGAGACACCCGATCGGGTGTTCTCCGGACAGAGCGGTGCGGTCGCCTGCGACCACTACCACCGCTACCCGGAGGACATCGGCCTGATGCGCGACCTCGGTGTCGGCGCGTACCGATTCTCGATCGCCTGGCCACGAGTGCAACCCGAAGGCACCGGCGCGGTCAACGACGAGGGCCTCGGCTTCTACGACCGGCTGGTCGACGCGCTGTGCGAGGCCGGCATCGCGCCGGTCGCCACCCTCTACCACTGGGACACGCCGCAGCCGATCGAGGACGCCGGCGGCTGGCTCAACCGGGACACGGCCAAGCACTTCGCGGAGTACGCCGCGATCGTCGGGGCCAAGCTGGCCGACCGGGTGCCGATGTGGATCCCGATCAACGAGCCGATGGTCACCACGGTCTACGGCTACGGCATCGGCCAGTACGCGCCGGGCCAGTTCCTGCTGCTGGACGCCATCCCGACCGCCCATCACCAGAACCTGGCGCACGGCCTGGCCGTGCAGGCGCTGCGGGCGGCCGGCGCCAAGCAGATCGGCTCGGCCAACAACCACGGCCCGATCTGGCCGGCCACCGACACGCCCGCCGACCGCGAGGCCGCGGACCGGGCCAGTGACCTGATCAACTGGCTGTTCGCCGACCCGGTGCTGGCCGGCACCTACCCGGAGTCGATGCACCCGCTGCTGCCGCCGGGCTTCGCCGACGACCTGCCGACGATCAACACTCCGATGGACTTCTACGGCGTCAACTACTACGAGCCGACGCAGGTCTC
>DATJJB010000740.1:0-12023 GCA_035492655.1 Kutzneria sp.
CGCTGGTTGCCGTTGCCGGTGCAGGTCCACTGGATCACCCGCGCGCCGGCGGTCGTGGCGCCGCCCTCGACGTCCATGCACAGCTTGGAATACGCGTTGGCGATGGTGTACGAGCCGTCGGTCTGCTTGGTGAACGTCCAGTTCTGGTTCGTGCCGCTGTTGAGCTTCCAGGTGACGAGCTGGGTGCCCGTTGCGGTGGACCAGTTCGGGTCGTCGAGGCCTTGGCCGGACACCGAGACCCGGTGCGTGCCGTCGAGGACCGTCGTCCCACCGGCCGCGGTGAGGCCCAGGGTCTGCTCGGCCGCGGTGCGCGACCCGCCGGTCGCGTCGCCGGTGGTGTTCGTCCAGGACCGGGCGGGCGTCGTCTCGGCCAGGCGGGTCGAATCCGACGACAGCCCCAGCACCAGGCCGCTGTACCGATTGACCAGCCGATACGTCCCCGTCTTGGCCCCGGCCGCGGAGGTGTTGGCGAGAATGAACCACTGCTGCCCGACGGTGGATCCGGCCGCGGTGACCGTCGGCCTGGTCGCCCACGCCCGGCTGGCGGTCGACGTCGAGACGCCAAGGGCCTGGCCGGTGGCGCCGTTGGTGATCGTGTACGAGCCGTCGCCGTTGGCGGCGAAGGCCCACGTCTCCAGGGTCGAGCCGGTCGAGGCCGGCACGGAGGTGGTCGCGGAGCTGCCGCTGACCTGGGCGAGCACCCGCCCGGAGCCGTTGCTGATCCGGTAGGTCGTGCTCAGGTCGACCGGCGGCGCGGCCGGCGACGCCGAGCCCACGGTGACGTTCGCGTACTCGCCGTCCGAGCCGGCGCAGGCGATGGAGCAGTAGGAGCGGAAGGTCTTGCCGACGATCGTGGCACTCGTCCGGTTCGCGCCGTCGACGAACCACCGGTACCAGGAGTTCGAGGCGTAGCTGCCGGAATCGCCGACGTAGTACCACTTCTGCGTGGACAGGTCGTCGGTCACGTAGTACCGCTGCGGCAGCTTGGACGAGCTGTCGGCCACTTCGGGCTCGCCGATGTACAGGCCGAGGTAGGCGTCGTAGGCGACGTTCATGACGAACAGTTCCGACTTCGGTGGCAGCGTGCCGGCCGCGATCTGCTGCGGCACGGAACCAGTGTTGGTGGGCTTGTAGTCGTGGTCGACGGCGGTGTAGCCGGTGGTGGCGGTCGTCGTCACCGGCGTCATGTTGCTCTCCAGGCCGCCAACGCCGGGTTGCGACCACGAGCCGTCGTACCACTTCTGCCACGAGCCGGTGGCCATCTTCGACGACATCGGCGCGCGGGCGACATGGGCCAGACCGTCGTAGCTGCCGGCGGTGCCGGCCTTGGGCACGATCCGGGACGCGTAGTAGACGTAGAAGTAACCCGAGGCCTGGTCGACGAACAGCCGCGGGTCACCGTCGCCGTAGTCGAAGGTGCCGTTCGGGAACGCCGTGGTGTCGCCGCGAACCGTGCTGTACGGGGAGGTGATGGCGTGTCCCTTGATGGTCCACACCTTGCCCTGGTCGGTCGACTCGGCGTAGTCGATCGCGTCGTAGTGCGAGAACGAGTTGGCGCCGAACGGCTCCGGGGTGAACTCGTTGTGCACCAGGCCGTGCCAGTTGCCGGTGTCCGGGTCGACCCAGACGCCGACCAGGTCGCAGAAGTTCTTGTGCGAGTAGGACGAGCCCGCCGGCGGGTCGGTGGCGGCGACGCCGGTGGGGCTGTTGTCGCAGCGCCAGCTCGTGTCGTTGTTCTTGTCCCGGGGCTCGGCGGGATTCACCGCGTCGCTGATCGTGGCGGACCGGGTGGCGCTGTCGAAGTCGGCGCCGGTGTAGAAGTCCCAGTACCGGGGCTGCGTCGCGCCGTAGAGGGCGGCGGACTGCTGGAAGTAGAACGTGCCGTCCTTGTCGATGAAGGGCGACGCCGGGGTGTCGGTCGGGAACTGGTACGAGCTGGTGGACCCGATCGTGACGGTGTAGCCGGTGGTCGGCGGGCTGGCCGAGGCGGCCGGCGGCGCGCCGACCAGTGCGACGGCCACGCCCAAGGCGATGGCTGTTCGGGCGATGACGGGCAGGGGGCGCATCGCGACTCCACTGGGGGTGAGGGCGGCTCTTGACTCCCGGGGCGTTAGTTATAACACTAGTCGAACTAATTAGGGTAGCGGCAAGGAGGCCCCGCGTGGTTCATCTCGACACGGTGACGCTGCCCGTCGCCGCGCTCGGCCCGGACAACCCGTTGCCGCCGCTGGCCCCGCCGCGTCCGGTGACGCCGCTGGTCGACGCCTCGGCGGCCGACCAGGACATGGCGCGCAACCTCGCGTACGGGCGGCCGTCGACGCTGCTGCCCTACACCGTGCAGGACGGCTACCCGCGGGAGCTCGCCGACGAGAAGCTGACGGTGGCCGTGGTCGACAACGGCGTCGTCCGCGCCGAGTTCCTGCTCGACTTCGGCGGCCGGCTGCGATCGCTGGTCCACCTGCCCACCGGGCGGGAGTTGTTGCACCGCAACGCGATCCTCCAACCGGCCAACCTGGGGCTGCGCAACGCCTGGTTCGCCGGCGGCGTCGAGTGGAACCTCGGCACCACCGGCCACACGCCGCTCACCTGCGCCCCCGTGCACGCCGCCCGGGTGGTGCGGCCCGACGGCGTCGAGGTCCTGCGCATGTGGGAGTTCGAACGCAACCGGGAGCTGGTGTACCAGATCGACGCGTACGCCCCGACGGGCTCCGCCGTGCTCCACGTGCACGTGCGGATCATCAACCCGAACGCGCACGAGGTCCCGGTCTACTGGTGGTCCAACATCGCCGTGCCGGAGACGCCCGACACCCGCGTGCTGGCGCCCGCCGACGCCGCCTACCACCTGGCCTACGACGGCGTGCTCCGCCGGGTGCCGATCCCGGTCCACGACGGCGTGGATCGCAGCTATCCGGTCAACGGCCGGCACGCCGCCGACTACTTCTACGACATCGCACCGCCCCGCCGCCGCTGGATCGCCGCGCTGGACGCAGACGGCAGCGGTCTGGTGCAGGCGTCGACCGACCGCCTGCGCGGCCGCAAGCTCTTCCTGTGGGGGCAGGCCGGTGGCGGTCGCCGCTGGCAGGAGTGGCTGTCGCCGGCCGACCAGCCGTACCTGGAGATCCAGGCCGGCCTGGCCCGCACCCAGCTGGAACACCTGCCGATGCCGGCCGGCGCCCAGTGGTCGTGGCTGGAGGTCTACGGCCTGCTCACCGCCGATGGCGCGAAGAACCCCGACTGGGACGGCGCCTGCACGGCCGTCGAGGAGGCGTTGGAGAAGCTGATCCCCCGCCATCTCGTCGATGCCGAGCACGACGCCGCCCGGCAGTGGCTGGACCAGCCGCCGACCGAGCGGCTGCACACCGGATCCGGTTGGGGCGCCTTGGAACGGCTCCACCGCTCCGCGACCGGCGACCAGTCGCTCGAGTTGCCCGGAGTGCCGTTCGACATCACCGGCGACGAGCAGGAACCGTGGCTGGCCCTGTTGGCCACTGGTGACATCCCGCTGGAAGCCCCACTGTCCTATCAGGTCAGTGCCGGCTGGCGGCAGCGACTCGAGGATGCCGGAGACAACTGGCTGACGTGGCTGCACCGCGGCGTGGCTCGCTGGCACGCGGGCGAGGCCGACGCCGCTCGCGACGCGTGGCGCTCCTCGCTGGCGGCGACCGCGAATCCCTGGGCGCTGCGCAATCTCGCCGTCTGCGACGAGAACGCCGACAGCGCCGCGACTTCGTTGCTCCGAGCCGGCGAACTGCTGCCCACTCCCCTGCGGGCCCTCACCGTCGAGACGCTCCAGGCGCTCCTCGCCGCCGACCGACCCGCCGAAGCCCTGGCCCTCGTCGACGGACTGCCGCCGGACTTTCGGGCTGACGGCCGGATTCAGATGTTGGAGTGCTCGGCGGCCATCGCCACCGGCAGCCTCGATCGCGCCGGCCGTCTCATCGAAGCCGGCATCATCGTCGCCGACCTCCGGGAAGGCGAGGATGCCCTGGACCAGCTCTGGTTCGCCTACCACGAACGGCGCGACCCGACCCTGCCCCGCACCGCCCATCCCCTGCCCCGTGCCTACGACTTCCGCATGACCGAGACCTGATCCCCCCATGCAGGGAAGGACGCCTTACCTGCGTTCAATGCAGGTAAGGCGTCCTTCCCTGCATTGGTCTAGTTCGCCGAGACGGAGCCCGGGTCGTGGAACACGGGTTCCAAGGCGTCCTGGGCGGCGCCGCGCGCGGCGCTGGTGAAGCCCAGCGTCGAGACCAACAGTTGGCAGCCGCCGGCATGGGGGGCGAGGACGTGCTCGTCGACGACCCGCCGGGTCGTGGCCAGCAGATGGTCGGCGAGGATCGCGAAGTAGCCGCCGAGCACGACCGCCTGCGGGTTGAGCACGCCGATCAGCAGGCCGATGCCCAGGCCCAGGCCGTGCGCGATGCGGTCGAGCGCGGCCAGCGTGCGCTCGTCCCCCACGGCGGCCCGGGTGCGGATCTCGGCCAGCCGGACCTCAAGGTCGCGGTCCGGGTCGCGCACCGGGTCGTCGGCATCGGCGGCGTGCCGCAGCAGCGCGGAGAGCCCGACCATGGTCTCCCAGCAGCCGCGCCGGCCGCAGGCACACGGCTGCGGATCGGGATCGAGCGGCATGTGGCCGACCTCGCCGGCGTACCCGGCGGCCCCCAGCATCAGCTGGCCGTTGGTGATGATGCCGGCGCCCACGCCGACTTCGCCGGTGATGTAGATGAGGTCGTTGATGCCGACCGGGCCGACGATGGCGTGTTCGGCGATGGCGCCGAGCCGCGCGTCGTTGCCGACCGCGATGGGCGGGGCGTCGGCGGCGAGCCGGGCCTGGAGGCCGGCCACGACCGGCAGCTGCGACCAGTGCATGTTGGCGGCGAAGACCACGATGCCGGCTTCCCGGTCGATCTCGCCCGGCGCGGCGACGGTCACGCCGACGACCTCGACGCCCCGTGCTCGCATGCCGTCGATGGCCCGGGTGATCAGTTCGGCGACGGCGTCGAGCAGCACGTCGCTGTCGTGTTGGGCGTTGATGGTGATGCGCTGGTCCAGCAGCGTCTCGCCGCGCAGGTCCAGCGCGATCGCCCGGGCGTAGTCGACGCTGATCTCCACGCCGAGCCCGCACAGCGTCCGGCCGTGCAGCTCCACCGCCTGCCGGGGCCGGCCGACGCTGCCGCCGCGCTGCACGTCGCCCTCGCGGACGAGGTTGCGCTCGACGAGTTCGTTGACCAGGTTGGACACCGTGGCCTTGGGCAGCCCGAGGTCCTCGGCCAGCTGGGTCCGGGACCGGGCGCCGCGGGTACGCAGGCGGCGCAGGACCAGGCCGAGGTTGGTGCGCCGGATCGAGGCCCGGTTCGCGACATCGAGGTTGTGCACCGCCACGTGTTAGTTATAACACCGGTCGAACTAATGCGTCACGGCAGCGGACCGCCGGGGGCAGGGGGCCGCCCGGCGGTCCGGCCTGCTCAGGGCCAGGACAGCGGATCGATCAGGACGGGAGGGACCACACCTGGTTGTCCTGGTTGTGGCCGCAGCTCCAGACGATCAGCTTGGTGCCGTCGGTGGACGCGCCGCCGTTGACGTCCAGGCACAGCCCGGACGCGCCATTGGTCAGGTTGCCGCTGCGCTGATACGTCCACTGCTGCGCCGAGGAACCGTTGCACGTGCTCAGATCCACCGCCGAACCGGCGGTGGTGCCGGCCGCGTGCAGGCACTTGCCCAGCGTGCGGACCGTGCCGTCGCCGGACAGCGCCCAGCGCTGGTTGGCGTTGCCGGTGCAGCTGTAGATGATCACCGGGTTGCCGTCGGCGGTGCTGGAGTTGGAGTCGTCCACGCACTTGCCGGCGATGCCGCTGATCTGCCCGGCGTTCACGCCGGCGCCGCAGCCGGCGCTGCTGGGGCTGACGCGGAACATCGCCGTGCCATGGGCGGGCACGCTCGCGCCGAACGTGCCGCTGGTCGTGCTGGACGTGCCGGCCCACAGATCCTTGACCTGGTACGAACATCCGGTGCCGCCGGCGAAGCCGACGGTGGTGGCCGCGGTGCTCGCGCTGACGGTCGAGCCGGAGCGGTTGAGGATCGCCACCGCGCGGTCGCCGTTGGCCAGCGGCCGGGTCAGCACGTCCAGCGTGCCGTTCTGGGACACGACGTAGCCGGGGTGGCCCAGGCTGTCCTGGTCCACCGCGATGATGTCGCTGTTGCCCAGGTCCGCCACCGAGCTGCTGGACAACGAGCCGACGTCGCTGGACAGGATCATCGGCGCGGCCATCTCGGCCCACAGCGCGATCTGGCTACGCGACTCGGCGGCGGTCATGCCACCATCGCCGGCGATGAGGAAGTCGGGGTCGTTCCAGTTGCCTGGGCTCACGTAGCGGTGGATCGGGTTGTTGTAGCCGTAGTTCGACAGCACGCTCCCCCATCGGCTGGCGGTGGGATTGCTCGCGTTGTACGTGGCGACGTCGTAGCCCTCGCGCCACAGCTGGCCGTACTGGCCGACCCAGCCGAGCACGTCGTTCCAGTCCGCCGTGTTCTCGAAGTACGCCGGCGCGGACTCGGAGTACACCATGTCCCGGCCGGACGCCTTCATCGCGGCGCCCATCTGCTGGTAGGCGCTCTGGTAGGTCTGCGCCATGGTCTGGCCGGCCACCGTGGGGACGTTGCAGCCGTCCAGCTTCACGTAGTCCACGCCCCAGGACGCGAACAGGTTGGCGTCCTGCGTCCAGTGGTTCCAGCTGCCGGCGTAGCCGCCGCAGGTGGTGGTGCCGGCGTCCTCGTAGATGCCGAACTTCAGGCCAAGCGCGTGCACCTTGTCGGCGACGTAGGGCATGCCGTCGGGGAACCGGGTGGTGTCGACCTGGAGGTTGCCGGCCGAGTCACGGTTGGTGCGCATCCAGCAGTCGTCGATGGTGACGGTGTTGTAGCCCTTGGCGGCCAGCCCGCTGGACGCCAATGCGTTGGCGTTGGCCAGGATCGTGGACTCGGTGAAATCGCACTGGTAGTGCGCCCAGTCGTTCCACCCCATCGGCGGGGTGAGCGACAGCTGCGCGCCGTCGCCGGAAGTGGCCGTGGGCGAGCCCGCGGCCGGCGCGGCCAGCGCAGCCGCGGCCGTCACCGCGGCGGCGATCAGGACCACCGCCTGAACAGTGGATGAACGGGTCTTCCGTGGCGATCTGACGCGCATGGGGCGGCCTTTCCAAGGGGTAGCAGGGAAACTTCAGTCCTCGAGCCGAGATCCGGTCACCGGGTCGAACAGGTGCACCGCCTCGCGGCGGGGCAGCAGGCCGACCTTGGCGCCGCGCTCGTTCGGGGACATGCCGGCGACACGCGCCGTGACGGCGTGTTCGACCAGGCCGCCGGAGCCGGCCTGGTCGAAGGAGCAGTACAGGAACTGGTCGCTGCCCAGCTCCTCGACGACGTCGACCACCACCGGGATGCCGTCGTCGAAGTCGACCACGTCCACGCCCTCCGGCCGGACGCCGACCATGACCTCGTCGCCGCTGAGCTTGGCGCGCTGACCCCGGGTGAGCCGGACGGCATGACCGCCGATCACCGCCGAATCGCCGTCGACCCGCGCCGGCAGCAGGTTCATCGCCGGCGAGCCGATGAAGCCGGCGACGAACAGGTTGGCCGGCTTGGCGAACAGACCGATCGGGGTGTCGCACTGTTGCAGGACGCCGTCCTTCAGCACGGCGACCCGGTCGCCCATGGTCATCGCCTCCACCTGGTCGTGCGTGACGTAGACGGTGGTGACGCCGAGCCGGCGTTGCAGGGAGGCGATCTGGGTGCGGGTCTGCACCCGCAGCTTCGCGTCCAGATTGGACAGTGGCTCGTCCATGCAGAACACCCGCGGCTGGCGCACGATCGCCCGGCCCATCGCGACCCGCTGGCGCTGGCCGCCGGACAGCCGGGCCGGCTTGCGGTCCAAATAGGACTCCAGCCCGAGCAGCGCCGCCGCCTTGCGCACCCGGCGCTCCCGCTCGTCCCGTGGCACCTTGGCCACCTTGAGGTGGAAGCCGATGTTCTCGCCGACGGTCATGTGCGGGTAGAGCGCGTAGTTCTGGAACACCATCGCGATGTCCCGGTCCTTGGGCGGCAGCGCGGTGACGTCGCGGTCGCCGATCCACACCTGCCCCTCGTCGACGCCCTCCAGGCCGGCCAGCATCCGCAGCGTGGTGGACTTGCCGCAGCCGGACGGCCCGACCAGCACCAGGAACTCGCCGTCGGCCACCTCCAGGTCCAGCCGGTCGACCGCCGGCCGGTCCACCCCGGCGTAGTAGCGGGTGGCGCCTCGGAAGGACACGTCTGCCATGGTGTTTCCCTACTTTCCGGAGCCGAGCGTCAGGCCCGTGATGATGCGGCGGGCCAGCACGAGGTACAGGACGAGCATCGGCAGCACGAGGATGGTCACCCCGGCGATCAGGCCGCCGTACTCGGACTGGTACTCGGCCGCGCCGTAGAACGTGAACAGCGCGCGGGCCAGCGTGAAGTGGGCCTGGGACTGGAGGAAGACGATGGCCAGCAGCGTCTCGTTCCACAGCCCGATGGCGTTCAGGATCAGCGCGGTGATCAGCCCGCCGCGGGCCAGCGGCAGCATGACCGCGAAGAACGTGCGCAGCGGCGAGGCGCCGTCGATCGCGGCGGCCTCCTCCATCTCGTCCGACAGCGACCGGAAGAAGCCGGTCAGCAGGAACACGGTGAACGGGATGGACAGCGCCACGTACACCAGGAACAGCCCGAACAGGCTGTCGGTGAGGTGCACTGTGGACAGTCCGATGAACAGCGGGATGATCACGGTCTGGAACGGCACCCCCATGCCGACCGCGATCAGGTTGGTCAGCGGTCCGGAACCGCGCACGCCCAGTCGGGTCAGGGCGTACGCGGCCGGGGCGGACACCAGCACGATCGCCGCTGACGACGCGGCCACCAGCACCACCGTGGTGAGGAAGGCGTCGCCGAAGCCGGCCTGGTCCCACGCGTAGGCGAAGTTGCGCAGCGGCCGGCCGAGCTGGAACCAGCGCACCGGCAGCGCGAACGGCTTGGTGAAGATCTCCACCGGCGTCTTGAAGGAGGCGGCGATCAACCAGTACAGCACCAGCAGGTTGAAGGCGCTGAACGCCAGCACCACCACCATGCCGAGCACCCGCAGCGGGCTGCGCCGGCCCGCGCCCGGCGCCGGCTTCGGCCGGCGGGGCGCCTTGCGGCCAACATCCGCGACCGTCATGGGCTTCCTCCACTCAGAACTGGATGGTGTCGCGCCGCATCAGGCGGCGCAGCAGCACGACGAACACGGACGTCAGCGCGATCATCACGACCGCGCAGGCGCTGGCGCCGCCGTAGTCGGGCGTGCCCTGGCTGCCGAAGGAGCGGTCGAAGACGTAGATACCCAGCGTCCAGGCCGCGGTCGGCGGCGAGTACGTGCCCGGCCCGGCGAGCACGAAGACCAGCTCGAAGACCTTCAGCGCGTTGATGGTCCACAGCACGCCGGCCACGCCGACCACGTCCCAGGTGAGCGGCAGCGTGATCGCGCGGAACTTCTGCCACGCCGACGCGCCGGCGATCTCCGCGTCCTCGTACAGGTAGGGCGGGATGCGGTCGACCGCGGCCATCAGGATCGTGATGTAGAAGCCGGAACTGGCCCAGACCAGCGCGCCGATGACGGTGAGGGTGACGTTCTCCGGGGCGAGGAACCGCACCGGGTCGACGCCGAACGCGCCGAGGACGAAGTTGGCCAGCCCCTTGTCGTCGGACTTGAACAGGAAGCTGAAGAACATGGCCAACGCGACCGGGGCCACGATGTTGGGGAAGAACAGGATCGTGCGCACGAGCTTGCCGCCCGGCATGTCCCGCAACACCATGGTGAACAGGAACGCCAGCAGGAACGTGCCGGCGCCGCCGACCACCACGTACATCAGGGTGTTCACCAGCGCGGACCGGAACGAGTCGCTGGCGAACATCCGCAGATAGCCGGTGAACCCGCTGAACTGCGGGGTGTCGCCGGCGCCGGCCCAGCGGGTGAACGACAGCACGCCGGTCACGATCGTCGGCGCGACCAGGAAGACCACGTACAGCACCAGCGCGGGCGTCAGGAAGGGCCAGAACAGCCGGCGCTTGCGGACCAGGTGCCCGCCGGAAGTCCCGACAGGGCCGGGTTTTCCGGCGGCGCCACGCTCCTTGGCCGGCGCCGCCACGATGGTCGCCATCAGGCCTGGCTCTTCCAGTACTCGGCGGTCTTGTCGGCGAGCTGGGCGATGAACTCGTCGGCGCCGAGCGTGCCCTTGAGCAGGTAGTCGTCGGCCGGGTAGAAGACGTCGTTGACGTACTTGCCGCCGAACAGGCCGTCGATGCCGTCCATGAAGATCATGTGCTGCTTGTTCGGGTCGTCCAAGGCCTTCTTCACGTCCGCGAGGTCGGCCGGGACCTCCAGGTCGGGACGCGGGGTGATGTTGTCGGCCACGGCCGGGATCCCCTTGAGCACGTCCTTGTTGAGGAAGTAGGCGATGAAGTCCTTGGCCGCCTCGGCGTGCTTGGCCTTGGCCGTGACGGCGAAGCCGATCGGCAGCTGCTCCACGATGTCGTGGGTGGCGCCGTCGGGCAGCGGGAACTGGAAGGAGCCGTAGTTGATCTTCTTGTCGCTGCCTTCCTTGTTCAGGTACTCCCGGGTCTCGCTGGGCGCCCAGCTGCCGACGAACAGGTAGTCGGACTCGCCGTCCGCCCACTTCTGCTGCACCTGCGGGAACTTGGAGGCGTTCCAGCCGTCGATGAGGTAGCCGCTCTTGGCCAGCCGCTCCACGATCTGCGCGGCCTTGGCGAAGCCGGGCTCGGTCTTCCAGGTCTGGCCGGTCTTGTCGGCGGCGGCCCGGGCCAGGCCACCGGGGCCGACGTAGCGGGCGGCCAGCTGGGTGAAGAAGTAGGCGTTGTAGAAGTCGATGTCGCCGTCCTGGCTGACGGCCGCCTTGCCGGAATTCTTGGCCTTGTCGAACAACTGGAACAGGTCGTCCACGGTCTTCGGCGCGGTGAAGTCCTTGACCTGGTCCTTGTTGTACCACCAGGCGTTGCCGAGCAGCTCGTACGGGATCTCGAAGTGGTGTCCGGCGTGGTCGCGGTTCTGCGGCAGGTCGTACGAGCTGGCCGCCAGCACGTCCTTGACGGTCTTGTCCCCCTCGCCGACGGCCAGCCCGAGCACGTCGTCGACGCTCTGCGTGCCGCCCGGCGCGACGACGGCCGCGCCGACCTGGCTGATGTCCTGGTCGAACAGGTCCGGCACGGTATCGGTGTTCAGCGCCGGGGCCAGGTTCTGGGTCAGGTACTTGCGCCCCAGCCACTGCACGGTCACCTTGACGCCGGTCTGCTTGCCGAAGCAGTCGATGGCGTGCTGGAGCACCTTGCCCTGCGGCTCGTCCTTGGTCCACATCGACCAGTAGGTGAGCTCCTTGTCGGTGGCCGGCTTGACCGCCACCGCCGGACAGGTCGACGCGAGATACGCGTCGGCCGTGGGCAGCGCGTTGTCGTCGCCCGCGCCGGCGCTGCCGCAGGCGGTCACCGAGGCGGCGACCGCCACGGTCGCGCCGAGCGCGGCCCAGGTCCTTCTACCAGTCGTGCTCATGGCCACCATCCAGTCGAGCCGAGCTGATCGCGATCGGAACGTGCACCGGCTTTGCGCGATTCTGCTCAGTTTGAAGGTTTTACGAACAGCTTGCGTCACCGAGTGCGCATACCTTTGACCGCCGCGCGGGGCCGACGCAAGGGCGCGCCGCCGTCGTGCCCGAACCGTTACCTTCACCGGCACGACAAAAAAGGAGCCGGTCGACCGACCGGCTCCTCGGGTACGCGATCGCGGCTAGGCCTGGATGACCTGCACTCCCGCGCCGCCGAACGCGGCGACGAGGTCCGGGTCGGCGGCCGTGTCGGTGACCAGCGCGTCCACCTCGTCCAACCGACAGATCAGCGTGAACGCGCTCTTGCCGAGCTTCGAGGAGTCGGCCACCACGATGGTCCGACGGGCCCGCGAGACCATCAGCCGG
>DATJJB010000741.1:0-2308 GCA_035492655.1 Kutzneria sp.
GCGCCGGTGCCGGTGAACCCACGGCCGGTGCTGCTGGCCTGCGTGCCGGAGGAACAGCACAGCCTGCCGTTGCAGGCGCTGTCGACCGCGCTCGTACAGAAAGGTGTGGGCACGATGATGCTGGGGGCGGCGCTGCCGGCCGACGCACTCGGAGCGGCCATCCGGCGGATCGCGCCCGCGGCGGTGTTCCTCTGGGCCCAACTACCCAGGTACGCCCACTGCACCCTGTTGACTGAGTTGCCGCGCACCCGGCAGCGGATCCGGCTGTTCGTCGGCGGCCCCGGCTGGCCGCAGGGCAAGCTGCCGCCGCACGCCGAGCCGCTGGACTCGCTGTCCGCCGCGCTGGACCGCATCTCGTACGTCCTGCTTGGCACCGATGGATGACTTCCTGCGGGAGGCCGCGTTCGGCGGCAATCCCGGCGCGGACGTCAGCAAGGCCGCGCAGGGCACGCCGCGGCAGCGCTGGCTGGCCGCCGTCGTGCTCGGCGGGCAGGGTCACTACGCCGCCGCCACCGCTCTGCTGACCGAGTTGCGGCACACCGCCGATCCGGTGCTGGCGTCACTGGCCGCGAGCACGTTGGCCTCCCAACGCCGCCAGGTGGGTGGCCACGCCGCCGCGCGACGGCTGGATGGGGAGGCCTTGGCCCGGCTGTCCGGCGTAGAACCCCTCGCCGACGACCCGGACTGTGTGGACGCCGCAGGAGCGCTCTCGGACGCGCTCATCGGGCTGGCCGCGGATGCGATCGGTGTCGGTGGGCCGGCCCGTCGCCTGCACGTGGTGGCGGCCGACACGGTCGGGCGATCCGGCGGTCACCGCTGGCGGTCGGCGGTCCGCCTGGACTGGGTCCGCGCGGAGATCGACTTGGCCGCCGGCCGGCCGGAACAGGCCCTGGAGCCGGCCGAGCGGGCGGTGGCCGTGGCGACCGCCGCGGGGGCGGTTCGGCACCGCGTCAAGTCCCGGATGGTGCTGGCCGCGACGCTCGCGAATCTGCACGACGGGGTCTCGAAAGAGCGAGCTGAAGCCCTGTTGGAGTGTGATGTGCGTCACAATGAGGCGCTGGGGCTACACCCCCTGGTGTGGCCCTGCGCACTGCTGCTGTGCCACCTGCGACCCGATGGTGCCGCTGCCTGGCTCGAACGGGCTAAAGGGGTGCTGAGCTGCGTGTTGCTTCGCGCCGATCCGGCCGCCCGAACGCTCGCGGCGGCCTCCGTCTGGGTGCCGTGAGCCCGCTGCTCCGTTCCGGGGAACCCGCCTTGGCGGACATCCGGGCGAACTACTTGACGGATTAAGCACCGGATCGTGTCAAGGTTGCCGGCCCGGCGTCCGATAGGGGAAGAGGAACGTCACTCGGCTGTCGGAAAGGAGTCCCCGTGACGACGGTCTTGATCTGCGATGACCGCCGCAGCGTGCGGGAGGGGCTGACGCGTGTCATGTCGGCAGTCCCTGGGGTCAGTCGCATCGACTGCGTGGCACACGGTGACGAGTTGTTGGCGCGTTTCTCGCGGCAGCCGGTGGATGTCGTACTGGTGGGAACCCAGCGCGCCGTGCCTACCGGTGTCGAGGCGACCCGTCGGCTGGTCTCGGCCAACCCCCAGGCCAACGTCATCGTCTTCGGCGCGCCGGACGACGCCGGCAGCATCGCTGCCGCCATCGCCGGCGGGGCTCGTGGCTACCTGCGCTGGGACGCGTCCCGGCCGGAGCTGGTCGCCGCCCTCGCGCACACGCTGGCCAGCACCTCGGTGCCGGCGCCCCGCCAGCCCTCGGACCCGGGCGTGCAGCTCACCGAGCGTGAGCTCCAGGTCCTGCGTGGCATGAGCCAGGGCAAGAGCAACGGCCAGATCGGCCGCGAGCTGTACCTGTCGGAAGACACCGTCAAGACCCACGCCCGCCGGCTGTTCCGCAAGCTCGGCGTCCGTGACCGCGCCCAGGCCGTCGCGCACGGCTTCCGTCGCGGCCTGGTGTCGTAACCAGTCCCACCCGCCAGTGTCGGGGACGCCACACTCAGACCGGGCGTCCCCGGGCGGAGGGCGGGGAGTTTTGTCTCCCCGCTACTCACGTAGTCACCGATGCCACACCACATTGGTCCAGCTCAGCGATCCGTTGGGCTGGACTGGTCCGTGTCTGCGGTCCGATGCCACACTCCGTGACCAAGGGTGACCCGTCGCCGCGTTACATCCGTCGGTGTCGCCCGGTACGGTGAGTCCCGACCGGGTTGAGCGACCAACGTCTCGCACGCCGACCGCGTCGGTGTGCCCAGAAGTAACACCAGGGCTGTTGTCTGCGATGAGCACTACGGGGGACGGACTG
>DATJJB010000742.1:0-8182 GCA_035492655.1 Kutzneria sp.
CAGCGCGCCCGACATCGCCGGCCAGGGCATCGCCGACCCGACCGCCGCCGTGCTGTCGGTCGCCCTGATGCTCGACCACCTCGGCGAGCACGAGTCCGCCCGCCGGATCGAAGCATCCGTCGCCTTCGACCTGGCCACCCGCGACCACGCCTCGCCCGGCGCCACGTACGCCATCGGCGACCGCCTTGCGGCCCTGGTCTCGTCGAACACCCGCACCACCGCCTGACGTTTCACCTGCGTGTGCCCCCTGGCCCTTCGGGTCAGGGGGCACACGCATGTCACGGCTGGTGCGTCGGGCAGCTCGGGAAAAGGGCCTGGCGGTTGTCGAACTGCCCGGACGTGGCAAAGGGCCGCATCAGATCTACGACGTCGTCGATGCTGAGGGAAAGGCGCGAGGCAGGTTCGGTTTGACCAGCCGTCCGCGAGAGCCGTCCTGGATCGTGCTGCGCAACCTCGAAGAAGGTCTGGCGCACCTGTTCGGCGACCAGGACGTCACGGAACAACTCCATCGCCTCGCCGCGTTGGAGGATGAACTGCACACGGTCTCCGCCGACCGTGACGCGGTGAACCTGTCGCACCAGCGCGTGAACCAGCTGCTGAACCAGTGACGCCTGTGCCCCCGACTCTGCCGGAGTCGGGGGCACAGGTGTCTAGGGCGACCCGGTGATGACGCTGTGCAGGTCGTCGGCGGCGTCGGTGGCGAAGGCGGCGTCGTCGCAGACGATGTGCGGGACGTCGTAGGCGGCGGTGGGGTCGGTGGAGATGACGCCGGCCAGGAAGCCGCTGTCCACAAGGGACGGCAGCGGGCGGCTGTCGGGCACGACGACGACGGCGTAACCCCAGTGTTCGAGGCGGGGCCGGGTGGCGGGCACCGTGGTGGCGACCAACGGCCGGTGGTGGCGAGTCGGGTTGTGCCGGCCGGCGTGGTAGCTGCGGGCCATGCCGGTGATGGCGGCGGCGGCGTTGTCGAGGATGCGCTCGCTGACCTGGTCGATGCCGACGATGTCGACCACGGAGTGCATGGTGGTGACGTCGGTGACGCCGCCGTGGGTGTGGTGGTCCCGAGCGGTGACGAGCAGCTTGGGCACACCGATCGGTAACGCACGTAGCGCCGCGAAGGCGGGGGAGCCGCCGGTGGGCCCGCCAATGGCCAATACGCCGTGCAAGCGGCCCTGTTCGTGCAGCCTGACCAGGACGTCAGCGGCCCCGACGCCGTCGAGCGCGACCGGCTCGCAGCCCCCGACGCGGACGCGGTCCATCAGCCAGGCGTACTCGGCGCCTTCGGCGTTCGGCGCGCCCAGCAGAACGACAGTGACCACGCAGCCTTCTCCCTTCGACGAAGGCGGCTGAGGACAAGGCTGCTCCTTCGACCGAAATTGGACCAGTCCAATTTCGGTCAGGTGGACCGGTCATGGGCTGTTTCGGTGAAAATTCCCGACTGGTGGGAAGTTTCGTCCGACGCTTGGTCAGTTCGGGCCGGATGTGGCAGCATGCCGGTGTGGCTCTCCACACCGTGATCATCATTGCGCAGCGCGCCGGGTAGTGCCCCTGACGGCACCCGGCGCGCAGACCTCTTGCATTCGCAGGGGGTCTTTTTGCTTTTCAGGGCCACCTACAGCTTCCCTCTCGCAAGGAGCAGACCGTTGAGCAGGACCACACCAGCCGGAACGCCGCTGGGCGACGGCTTCCACGTCTTCGACACCACCCTGCGGGACGGCGCCCAGCGCGAGGGCATCAGCTACTCGGTGACGGACAAGCTGGCCGTGGCCCGCCTGCTCGACGGCATCGGTGTCGGCTTCATCGAGGGCGGCTGGCCGGGTGCGCTGCCCAAGGACACGGAGTTCTTCGCCCGTGCGGCGGCCGGCGAGCTGGAGCTCAAGCACGCGGTGCTGGTGGCCTTCGGTTCGACCCGCAAGGCCGGCGTGAAGGTCGAGGACGACGCGCAGGTGCAGGCGCTGCTCGACTCGCAGGCCCCCGTCATCACGCTGGTGGCCAAGTCCGACCGCCGGCACATCGAGCGGGCGCTGCGCACGACCGTCGACGAGAACTGCGCCATGGTCGCCGACACCGTCCGGTACCTGGTGGCTCAGGGCCGCCGCGTGTTCCTGGACGCGGAGCACTTCTTCGACGGCTACGCCTACGACCCGGAGTGCTCGCTGCGCGTGCTCCAGGCCGCCGGCGAGGCCGGGGCCGACGTGGTGGTGCTGTGCGACACCAACGGCGGCCAGCTGCCGGTCGGGCTCGGGCAGACCGTCACCGAGGTGATGGCCCGCACCGGGCTGCGCGTCGGCATCCACTGCCAGGACGACACGTCCTGCGCGGTGGCCAACACCGTCGCGGCGGTGCAGGCCGGCGCGACGCATGTGCAGTGCACGGCCAACGGCTACGGGGAGCGGGCCGGCAACGCCGACCTGTTCGCCGTCATCGGGAACCTCGTGACCAAGCTCGGGATGCCGGTGGTACCCGCCGACTCCGTCGCCGAGCTGACCCGCGTGTCCCATGCCCTCGCCGAGATCGCGAACATCGCCCCCGACACCCACCAGGCCTATGTCGGGTCGTCGGCCTTCGCCCACAAGGCGGGGCTGCACGCGAGCGCGATCAAGGTGGATCCGGATCTCTACAACCACATCGATCCGGCCACCGTCGGCAACGGCATGCGGGTCCTGGTCACCGAGATGGCCGGCCGGGCGAGTCTTGAGCTCAAGGGACGAGAGCTCGGGCTCGACCTGGCCGGCCGGCCCGACGCCGTCGGCAGCGCGGTGCAGAAGGTGAAGGAGCTGGAGGCCAAGGGCTGGTCCTTCGAGGCGGCCGACGCCTCGCTGGAACTGTTGCTGCGCAACGAGCTGTCCGAAGTGGACGAGCCACCGTTCACTTTGGAGTCCTACCGGGTGCTGCTGGACCACCGGCAGGACGGCGTGATCGTGTCCGAGGCCACGGTCAAGGTGCACGTCGGCGGCGAGCGCGTGATCGCCACCGCCGAGGGCAACGGCCCCGTGCACGCGCTGGACGCCGCGCTGCGCCAGGCACTCCGGCCGCACCTGTCCTGGATGGACAGTGTCGAGCTGGCCGACTACAAGGTCCGCATCCTGACCGACCACCCGGGCACCGACGCCATCACCCGCGTGCTCGTGGAGTCCACCGACGGCGAGCACGAGTGGACCACCGTCGGCGTGCACAACAACATCGTCGAGGCGAGCTGGCTGGCGCTGTGCGACGCCCTGGCCCACAAGGCGATGCGGGTGCGCGCGTTGGCGTGAGAGCTCGCCTTAGAGGCCACATGCGCTTCTCATTTGGCTCTCAATGCCAAGTGAGAAGCGCATGTGGTTCGGGGGCGGAGCGGGCACGCGGATGGGCGGTCGGGCTAGGCTCGACGGCGTGCGCTTTGCTCGGATCTCTCATTCGGAAGGGGCGTCCTTCGTCGCCATCGGCGGCGAGCCGGACAGCCTGATCGCTGCGGAACTGTCGACCTCGGTGTTCGAGGACCCGAAGTTCACCGGCCGGACGTGGCCACTGGCCGCGGTCCAGCTGCTGGCCCCGATCCGCCCGTCCAAGGTGGTGTGCATCGGCAAGAACTACGCCGACCACGCCCGCGAGATGGGCGGCGAGCCGCCGGCCGACCCCGTCATCTTCATCAAGCCGTCGACCTCGGTGATCGGCCCGGACGCGACCATCGAGGTGCCGGCGGGCATCGGCCGGGTCGACTACGAGGGCGAGCTGGCGATCGTCATCGGCGGCCTGCCGGTGCGCCGGCTCAAGGCCGAGGACGCGAGCTCGGCCATCCTCGGCTACACCATCGCCAACGATGTCACGGCCCGCGAGCAGCAGAAGTCCGACGGCCAGTGGACGCGCGGCAAGGGCCACGACACGTTCTGCCCGCTGGGGCCGTGGATCGAGACCAACCTCGATCCGTCCGGCCTCGACCTGCGCACCGAGCTGGACGGCGAGCTCAAGCAGGACGGCAACACCAGCGACCTGCTGCACGGCGTCGGCGAGATCCTGGAGTGGATCACCGCCGGCATGACGCTGCTGCCGGGCGACGTGGTGCTCACCGGCACGCCGGCCGGCGTCGGCCCGATGACCGACGGGCAGCGTGTCTCGGTGTCCATCGAGGGGATCGGCACACTCACCAACAAGGTCGCCGCCGTCTAGGCGCCTTGGCCCATGATCGAAGGGCCGGTCGGCGCAACTTCGCGCCGTCCGGCCCTTTTGGCGCTTCCGCTGCTGAACCATGGCGTGCTATCCCGCGTTGAGCCGATTGCGAAACCAGTGAGGTCAGCAATCTGGCCCCGACCGGTCGGCCGCGACGCAGCGGAGGTGATGGCATGGTGGTGCCCGACCCGGCAAGGGTGCTGTTGGTCGACGCCTCTCAGCTGATCACCGAAGGCCTGCGCGTCTGTTTGCAGCGCACCCAACGTTTCCGGGTGGTCGGTGTGGCGCACACCTCGTCCGAGGCGCTGCGCTGCCTGCGTGGGCTGCTGGTGGACCTCGTCGTGACCGATCTGGCCGTGCCCGGCGCGGGAGCCCTGCGCACGGTTCGCGACGTGCGGGCCCAGCGCCCGTCGGCGACCACCGTGGTGGTCAGCGAGATGGACAGCCCCGAGTGGGCCAAGGCGGCGCTGGACCAGGGCGCCTCGGCGTACCTGCTCAAGACGACGCCGCTGCGGGAGTTGGTGGCGGTGTTCAGCGAGGTGCTGGCCGGCGCCACCCATGTGCTCGACCCCCGCCTCGGCGGGCAGGTGCAGCTCTCGGCCGACCTGCCCCCGCACGCCGTGCTGCCCCAGCTGTCGGCCCGCGAGTTCGACGTGCTGGCCGAGATGATCAAGGGCCTGGACAACCAGACCATCGCGCATCACCTGTTCATCAGCACGGACACCGTGAAGACCCACGTGAAGGCCATTCTGCGCAAACTCGGCGCAAAGGACCGCGCCCAAGTGGTCGCAATGGTCCTCAGTGGACGCGTGCCCCGTTGAATTGCGCCGCCTTCGGCGTCGCGGCTCGGCCCCTCGTGACCCCTGCCTCGCCCTTGCCAGATTTTTCGAGGCCCGCATCGGTGTGAGTGGTGGGGCGCGTGGGTGGCGGACCTCGAAAAATCTGGCAACCGGGCGAAGCAGGGGCGGGGCCGAGCGATCTGCGGGGCTGGCGTAAATCCCTGGTCACCGTCGGGCGAAATCGGGGGCGTGTTCGGGGCGGAAACCGATTGCCACCAGGTAGGCCGGAATCAGACCCAACTTCGGGAAGCGGTTCAGCAGTCGCAATGCGAGCGGCGTTCGCTTCCCCAGGTCGATACGGCCGCTCAACGCCGGACCGACAGCGTTGTCATGCATCAACTGCTGCATGCCCTGCGTGATGGTCGTGGCCGGCCCGCGACGACGCTGCACCTTGGCCAGGTCCTCGGTCGTGACGGTCCCTCGGCGCAGCGGCGCGGCCAGGATCCTTGCCGTCGCAACGGCATCCTGCACGGCCAGGTTGATGCCGACGCCGCCCACCGGCGACATGGCGTGCGCGGCGTCGCCGATGCACAGCAGACCGTCGCTGTACCACTTGGTCAGCCGGTCCAGTTTCACGTCCAGCAGCTTGGCGTCGTCCAGCGACGTGATGGCGTCGACCCGGTCGGCCAGCCACGGCACCAGGTCGGCGATGCTGTCCCGGAACGACTGCAGGCCCGCCTCCCGCCAGCGCGCGTCCGAACCTTTTTCGATGAGGAAGGCCAGCTGGAAGTACTCGCCGCGGTCGATGTAGACCACCATGCGCTTGCTGCCGATCATGCCGCCGAGGCCCTTCGGGTCGCCCTCGTGCCGCGGCACCCGCAGCCACCAGCAGTCCATCGGCACCTGCCAGCTGCGGATGCCCAGGCCGAGGGCGTCACGCAGGATCGAACGGCGGCCGTCGCAGGCGACCGTGAGGTCGGCCTGGATCTCGCCGGTCTCGCCGTCCTTGGTGCGGTAGGTGATGCCGGTGACGCGGCCGTCCTTCTTGGTCAGGCCGGTCGCCTCGGTGTTCATGCGCAGGTGGAAAGTCGGCTCGGTCGAGGCCGCGTCGGCGATCATGTCGAGGAAGTCCCACTGCGGCACCATCGCGATGTGCTTGTGCGGCCCGGGCAGGCCGCCGAGGTCGATCCGCGCCGTGGTGTCCGGCCCCACCGGCAGCCCGAGCTGGGTGATGAGCTGGTGCGGCACCTTGGCGAAGTTGTCGGCCAGCCCCAGCTCGTCCAGCAGCCGCAGCGTCGACGCGTGCACCGTGTCGCCGCGGAAGTCCCGCAGGAAGTCGCCGTGCTTCTCCAGCACCGTCACGTCCACCCCGGCCCTGGCCAGCAGCAGTCCCAGCATCATCCCGGCCGGGCCGCCACCCACTACGCAGCACGTCGTGCGTTCCATCGCTACCCCTCTTTTCAACGCTTGTTGAATAAATCCAGGATGCTCCCGCCCGGCACCGCCGTCAACCCGGTTCACCCGGACAGTCACACGTGACCGCGGCACGACCCCGATCGCGGGCCGTCACCGATGCGCCACGACTCGGAGAAAACCGTTGGCCGGCACCAAGAAACGTGACCTGTCGCACGCGCAGCGGAATCACGGGACGGCGGAGAGTGACCACGATCAAGGGGTAGCTTCACCTTGTTAGCCGAATCGCGGACAAGGGATCCGCACCTAGCCTCTCCTGGTGACGCCAGTTCTCTCCGCATTCACCACCCGCACCACCGTCGAAATCCGCGCCGTTTGCCTGGACATCGACGACACGCTGATTGACTACGACGGATCGGCGAGAACCGCGTTGACCGCCCTTGTCGGACACGACGAGGCATGGCCCGACTGGCAGCGCACCACCGACGAGCACGTGGCCCGCGCCATCTCCGGCGAGTTCGACTACGACACCATGCGCTGGCGGCGCACCAAAGCCTTCTTCGCCGTGCTCGGCGAACACCTCGACGACGCCGAGGTGCGACGGCGCGAAGACAGCCGCCTCGCCGTCATGGAACGCTCCTGGCGCGTCTTCGACGACACCCTGCCCCTGCTCGACTGGCTACGGGCCAGCGGCATCAAGGTCGCCGCCGTGACCAACGCCTCCGGCTCCAGACAGCGCGCCAAGATCGCCGCCGTCGGACTGTCCGAATTCTTCGATCGCGTCGTCATCGCAGGTGAGCTCGGTGTCGCCAAGCCCGACCCGGTGATATTCCACACGGCCTGCCTCGACCTCGACGTGCTCCCCGCCGAGACCGTGCACGTCGGCGACCGCCTCGACCTCGACGCCATCGGCGCCCGCGACGCCGGCATGCACGGCGTCTGGCTCAACCGCGACGGCCTCGACCCCCAACTCGCGCCCGCCGGCGTGTGGACCATCAACAGCCTCGCCGAGCTCCCCGAACTCCTCGTCTGCGAGCTCTCCACCCCCGGCGTCGACGGCCTCTGACCTGCGCGATCGGCCACCACCCCGGCCCGATTTCGTGATCGGGCCCGCCATGGTCTAGTATTCATTCCGGCAGGGCGGACGGCCTCCGGCAACACCAAAGCTGATCCAGAATGCCAATGGGGTATGGTGTAATTGGCAGCACGACTGATTCTGGTTCAGTTAGTCTAGGTTCGAGTCCTGGTACCCCAGCGTGAGGCACCCAAAGCGATGTGCTAGGGTACCTCCCAGCAAGAAAACGAAGTCCTGGCCCCGTCGTCTAGCGGCCTAGGACGCCGCCCTCTCAAGGCGGTAGCGCGGGTTCGAATCCCGTCGGGGCTACAGATCGGGCGATCCCTGTGCTGCTTCGCAGCACAGGGATCTTTGGCTTTCTCACTGGGGCTCTCGCCCCAGACCCCAAGGCGGGGCGGGCTTCGCCCCCCTGCACCCCCGCTGGCTCGGCTTCGCCTTCGCGCGGGCTTCGCTTCGCTTGCCCTGCCTGGTGGGGATCGGGCTTCGCTTCGCTCGCCCTGGGGGTGGGTCTGTGGCTCTTTCTTGTTGGTTTCTTGGTCTTTCGGTGTCTTCTGGGGCTCTGGTGGTTCGTTGCCGTGTGCGCTTTGGGTTTCTTGCTGAGGGTCTGCTTGCCTTTGCTGGCATCAGCTGGCTTGGTTGTGGGCTGTCGGGGCTGCTGCCGCATGCACACGTGTCATCCGGCAGCTGCCACCCGCCAACCTGTAAGCCGGCCAAACTCCGTCACGCGTCATCCGTGAGCTGCCTAGCCCGCCATCTGGCGGCCCTC
>DATJJB010000743.1:0-2801 GCA_035492655.1 Kutzneria sp.
TACCAGGTGCATTCGCTGACCGCCGACAGCCCGTTGTTCAACGATCCGCTGTTGCAGCAGAGCCTGTTCGAGCTGACCGACCGCGGCATCCGCATCGGGTTCTCCACCACCGGGCCCGCGCAGGCCGACACCATCCGGCGGGCATTGGCCCTGACCGTGCACGGGCGGCCGCTGTTCAGCACCGTGCAGTCGACGTGGAACGTGCTGGAGACCTCCGCCGGGCCCGCGCTGGCCGAGGCGCACGACGCCGGCCTGCACGTGCTGGTGAAGGAGGCGCTGGCCAACGGGCGGCTCGCGGTGGAGCCGCCGGCCGAGCTGCTGGGCATCGCCGAGCGGGCCGGCGTCGGGGCTGACGCCGTCGCGCTGGCGGCCGCGCTGGCCCAGCCGTGGGCCGACACCGTGCTGCTCGGGGCGGCCAGTCCGGCGCAGCTGCGGGCCAATCTCGCGGCGACCCGGGTCTCCTTGCCGCACGCGGACGTGCTGGGCCATTTGGCGGTGGATCCGGGGCGGTATTGGGGTTTGCGCGCCGAGCTCGCCTGGAACTGACGGTCGGGCGCGGGGCGAAGATCGCCGGCTACTACTCTCGGGTGATTCCTCGAGACGAATCCCGGAGAGGGGCCCCGCGTTGCGTCGCGCGTACGTGGTCGCCGGCATCGGCCTTCTGGTGCTGACGGCGTCCTGTTCAGGCAAGCCCAACGACCTGCGGCACTACGCCACCCAGGACCCCGTTGCCACCACGACGTCGACGGCCGCGACCAGCACCACCCACACGACCACGCCGACCACCACCACGACGACGACGTCCGCTGATGTCGCCGGGGCGTTGATGACCGACGCCACGGTGCTGGAGATCGGCTTCCACCCCAACATTCCGCAGAAGTCGACGGTGCTGGCCGCGCTGCCCGTCTGCAACGCCTCGCTGAGCAAGCCGTCGGCCGCGACCGCCGGCGTTCAGACCGGGTGGGTCGGGGCCAGTGCCGTCACCACGATGACCGAGTACGTGGCCGCGTACCCGACCGCGGGCGCGCAGGTGTTGGCCGCCACGAAAGCCGCTCTGGTGTGTTCCCAGGCCACCAAGTACCCGCTCGCGCACGCCCCGACCGGCGTGGACGCCAGCTACAGCTGGTGCGAGAAGGGCAGCCAGTTCAGCTGCACCCTGCTGCTGGCCAAGGGCCACCTGCTGGCCCGGGTCCAGGTCGTGACGACCCCGGAGACCAAGGCGCAGACCCTGATCGGCGAGCTCGCCACCCCGGCGGCGGCCGCGCTGGCCGCGACGCCCACGAGCTGAGAACCCGGATCGCCCCGTCCACAGCCGGCCGGGGCGACCCGGTTCGCCGGCTCCGCTGGGCACGGAGCACGGTGGTCAGGTCCTCGACCGCCGCGCACCTGTCCGGGGTGCGCGGGAGCCGAGGACGCCGGCGCCGCGATTGTCGGGTCTGGCGACCCGCGATGCCGGCCGGGGCAACCGGTCCCCCCTCGTGGCCGGTTGCCGCCCACCACCTGTCTACCGGTCCGGTGTTGTTCGGTGTCGCGAGCGGCCAGCCGAACAACGAGCCGTGAACAACGCGCAGGGGTTGCGCGGGGGTTGTAGAACGGGGGAATCAGCGGTTCTGCGACGGGAGTGACCAGGATGTCCAGCGAGCAGACGCACGTGATCGTCGGCGCCGGCATGGCCGGGGCCAAGGCGGCCGAGACGCTGCGTGCGGAGGGCTTCGACGGCCGGATCGTGCTCATCGGCGCCGAGCAGGAACGACCGTACGACCGGCCGCCGCTGTCCAAGGGCTACCTGTTGGGCGACCAGGACCGGGACAGCATCTACCTGCACCAGATGGGCTGGTACGGCGACAACAACGTCGAGTTGCTGACCGGCCGGCGGGTCTCCCGGGTCAACCGCGATGCCCACGAGGTTGAGCTGGCCGGTGGCGAGCGCATCGGCTACACGAAGCTGCTGCTGGCCACCGGGTCGTCGCCGCGTCGGCTCAAGGTCGAAGGCAACGACCTGGGCGGCGTGCACTACCTGCGGCGCCTGGAGCAGTCCGACGACCTGCGCGCGGCCTTCGCGCACGGCGGCCGGGTCGTGGTGGTCGGCGCGGGCTGGATCGGATTGGAGACCGCGGCCGCGGCGCGCAAGGCCGGCTGCGACGTCACGGTCGTCGAGCCGGCGGCGACGCCGCTGCACGCGGCGCTCGGCCCGGAGATGGGCGCTGTCTTCGGCGGCGTGCACCGGCGGCAGGGCGTGGAGTTGCGGCTCGGCGTTGGCGTGACCGGCTTCAAGGGCGCGGGCAAGGTGGCGGCGGTGGCCACCGATGCCGGCGACATCCCGGCCGACATCGTGGTCGTTGGCGTCGGCGCGCGACCCAACTCGGAGCTGGCCGAGGACAGCGGGCTGGCCGTGGAGAACGGCGGCGTGCTGGTCGATTCCGCGCTGCGCACCTCCGCGCCCGACGTCTTCGCCGCCGGCGACATCGCCAGCGTGCCGAATTCCCGTTATGGGCAGCGTATTCGCGTCGAGCACTGGCAGCATGCCGTCGATTCCGGCCCGGCCGCGGCCAAGGCGATGCTCGGTCAGGACGTCGTCTACGACCAGCTGCCCTATTTCTTCACCGACCAGTACGACCTGGGCATGGAATTCGCCGGCTGGTTCGCCCCCGGCGGTTACGACCGGGTCGTCACCCGCGGCGACGTCGAGGGATCGGCGTTCTACGCGTTCTGGCTGGCCGGCGGCGAGGTCGTCGCCGGCATGCACGTCAACCAGTGGGACGACGGCATCGGCCCGGTGCAGGAGCTGATCCGCAGCCGCC
>DATJJB010000744.1:0-5084 GCA_035492655.1 Kutzneria sp.
TCGCACCACCGACCGGCAACGCCTGCATCAGCCGACCACGAGCACTGACCAGCGTCTTCGCGTCCTCCAGCGACAGCACGCCGGCGACATGCGCCGCCGCGATCTCACCAACCGAGTGACCAGCCACAAAGTCCGGCCGCATGCCCCACGACTGAACTAAACGGTACAGAGCAACCTCAAACGCGAACAACGCCGGCTGAGCATTGCCCGTCTGGTTCAACACCTCCTGATCGAAACCCCACACCACACCGTTCAGCTCAGAAGTGATCGCCGCATCCCACGCCTCGGCGAACACCGAGAACCGCTCATACAACTCCCGCCCCATACCGATCCGCTGCGAACCCTGACCGGTGAACAGGAACGCGGTCTTGCCGCCAGTGGCGACACCGGTGGCCACCCCTGCGCCGGAAGTCCCCGAGGACAAGGCGATCAGGCCCCGGATCAGGTCGTCCCGATCGGTGCCGACGACCACGCCGCGGTGGTCGAACGCGGCGCGGGTGGAGGTCAGCGAGTACGCGACGTCCACTGGCTCAACGCCGTCAACCCGGCTCAGCAGCCGACCGGCCTGCTCGCGCAGGGCCTCCCGCGTCCTGCCCGAGACCACCCACGGCACCACGATCGGAGCGATCTCCCGCTCGGGCTCCACAACAGCAGGCGCCTGCTCGATGATCACGTGGGCATTAGTGCCGCTGATACCGAACGACGAGATACCCGCGCGCCGAGGACGATCCACTGCCGGCCACGGCCGCGACTCGGTCAGCAACTCGACGTTGCCGGCCTCCCAGTCCACGTGCGGAGTCGGCTCGTCGACATGCAAGGTCTTGGGCAGCATGCCATTGCGCATCGCCATGACCATCTTGATGATCCCGGCCACACCGGCCGCCGCCTGCGTGTGCCCCATGTTCGACTTGACCGACCCCAACCACAACGGCTCATCCCGATCCTGACCATACGTCGCCAACAAGGCCTGCGCCTCAATCGGATCACCCAACGTCGTGCCAGTTCCATGCGCCTCAACAGCATCCACATCGGACACCGTGAGCCCGGCGGAAGCCAGTGCCTGGCGGATAACTCGACGTTGCGAAGGACCATTCGGGGCAGTCAGGCCGTTGGACGCGCCGTCCTGGTTCACCGCCGAGCCGCGCACGACCGCCAGCACCGGGTGCCCGTTGCGGCGGGCATCCGACATCCGTTCCACCAGCAGCATGCCGACGCCCTCACCCCAGCTGGTGCCGTCCGTGGCCCCGGCAAAGGACTTCGCCCGACCGTCGTGGGCCAACCCCTTCTGCCGCGAGAACTCCACGAACAGCTCCGGCGTCGCCATCACGGCCACACCGCCGGCCAACGCCAGCGAGCACTCCCCCGACCGCAGCGCCTGAATCGCCAGATGCAGCGCGACCAGCGAGGACGAGCAGGCGGTGTCGATGGTGACCGCCGGGCCCTCCAGACCGAACACATAGGACACCCGGCCGGAGGCGATGGCGCCGGTGCTGCTGTTGGCCGCGTAGTCGTGGTACATCATGCCCGCGAACACGCCGGTGTTGCTGCCCTTGAGCGTCGCCGGGTCGATGCCGGCCCGCTCGAACGTCTCCCAGGTGGCCTCGAGCAGCAGCCGCTGCTGTGGGTCCATCATCAGCGCCTCGTTGGGGCTGATACCGAAGAAGGCCGGGTCGAACTCGGCCGCCTCGTGCAAAAAGCCGCCCTGGTCGGTGTAACTGGTGGCCGGCCGCTCGTTCGTCGGGTCGAACAGCGCGGCCGTGTCCCAGCCGCGGTTCTCCGGGAACGACGTGATCGCGTCCACGCCGTCGGCGACCAGCCGCCACAGCTGCTCCGGCGTCGAAACCCCGCCCGGGTACCGACAAGCCATGGAGACGATGACGATCGGATCGTCCGAAGTGGACGGCGACACCGGCGTGACGATCTTGGTGTCCTCGCCGCCGCCGGACACCTCGTCCAGCAGGTGACGGGCCAGCACGATCGGCGTCGGGTAGTCGAACACCAGCGTCGCCGGTAGCCGCAGCCCGGTCTCGGCGTTGAGTGCGTTGCGCAGGTCGACCGCGGCCAGCGAATCGAAGCCCAGGTCGCGGAACGCCCGCTCGGGTTCGACCGCCTTGGCCGAGCTGAAACCCAGCACGGCGGCGACCTTGGTCAGCACCAGGTTGAGGAGCGTGCTCTCCCACTCCTCGGCCGGCAGCGCGGCCAACAATCGACGCAGCGAGCCGGATTCCGCCTTCGCGCCGGCGGAACGCCGGCGGGACACCGGAACCAGCGTGCGGAACAGCGGCGGCAGTTCGTCGCCGCGGGCCTTCAAGGCGGCGAGATCCAGATGCACGGGGACAACGGCGCCGCGGTCGACACCCAGTGCGGCGTCGAACAGCTCCAAGCCCTCGTCGTTGCCGAGGGCGACCAGGCCGCCGGCCGAGATGCGTGACCGGTTGGCGTCGTCGATGGTGTCGGTCATGTCGCTGGAGTCGGCCCACAAGCCCCAGGCCAGCGACAGGCCCGGCAAGCCAAGGGAGCGGCGGTGCTCGGCCAGCGCATCCAAGTACGCGTTCGCGGCGGCGTAGTTGCCCTGCCCGGGCGCACCGATGACCCCAGCAGCTGAACTGAACAGTACAAATGCCGAGAGGTCACGGTCGCGGGTCAGCTCGTGCAGGTGCCACGCCGCGTCGACCTTGGGGCGGAAGACCGTGGCCAGCCGCTCCGGCGTCAGCGTGGAGATCACGCCGTCGTCCAGCACGCCGGCTACATGTACGACGGAGTTCAGATCGGGGATGTCGGCCAGCAGCGTGGCCAGTGCGTCCCGGTCGGCGACGTCGCAGGCGACGATGGACACCACGTCGCCCAGCTCCGCCTTCAGATCGGCAGCGCCGGGGGCGTCCATACCGCGACGGCTGGTGATCAGCAGCTTCCGCACGCCATGCTCGTGGACGAGGTGGCGTGCGAACAGCAAACCCAGGCCGCCGGTGCCGCCGGTCAACAACACCGTGCCCGTGCCGAACGGGTTCGTCGGCTGCGGCGTGACGCGAGTCAGCCGGGCACCGTTGATGACGCCGTTGCGTACGATCACCTGCGGCTCGCCGGAGCCGATCACGTCCGGCAGCACGGAGCCGACGTCGACGCCGGGCTCCAGGTCGATCAGCACGTACCGGTCGGGGTTCTCCGACTGCGCCGACCGCACCAGGCCACGCACCGCCGCGCCGGCCAGGTCGCCGCGGGTCACCACGGCGAGTACCGGGGCCTCGCCGGTCTGGAGCCGGGTCAGCGTCTCTGCCGCCGCTGCCTGGGCGGAAGTCGTTGCGGGCTCGAATACTTCGACGTCGCTGATGTCGGCGGGCGTGGTCGGGATCGGCGACCACGTGACACCGAACAGGGACTCCGCGGACTTCGACGCGCTGAGCTGGTCGACCGCGACCGGCCGCAACATGAGGGAGCCGACGGACACGACCGCCGCGCCGCCGGCGTCGGCCGCCTCGAGCGAGATCGTCCCGTCGCCAACCGGTTTGACCTTGACCCGCAGCGCGGACGCGCCGGCGGCCAGCAGCATGACATCGGACCAGGAGAACGGCAGCGCCGCCTGATCGCCGACCACGCCGGTCAGCGGCACCACGTGCAGGGCCGCGTCCAGCAGCGCCGGGTGCAGGCCGAACCGCTCCGCGTCGACCCCATCGGGCAACTGAACTTCGGCGTACACTTCGTCGCCGAGCCGCCACGCCGCCTTGAGCCCTTGGAACGTGGGCCCGTAGTTCATGCCGGCCGCGGCCAGGCCTTCGTACATGCCGCTGACGTCGATCGTTTCCGCACCGGGCGGCGGCCACTCGGTCAGCCCGAACGAGGCCGAGGCCGTGCCGAGCACGCCGGTGGCGTGGCGAGTCCAGGCCAGGTCGTCGTCGCCACGGGAGTAGACGCTGACCGGCCGCCGGCCGTCCTCGGGCGCGCCGACGACCACCTGCACCGCGACGCCGCCCCGCTCGGGCAGGACCAGCGGCGCCTCGATGGTCAGCTCCTCGAGCGCGTCGCAGCCGACCTGGTCGCCGGCGCGCAGCGTGAGTTCGATAAATCCGGTGCCGGGGAACAGGATCGCGGTGCCGATGACGTGATCGGCCAGCCAGGCCTGGTTGCCGGCGGACAGCCGCCCCGTCAGCACGACGCCGTCGGAGTCGGCCAGGGTCACCGTCGCGCCGAGCAGCGGGTGGTCGGCGGGACCGAGCCCCATCGATGCCGGGTCGCCGCCGGTGGCGCCATCGCCGCGCAACCAGAACCGCTCGTTCTGGAACGCGTACGTCGGCAGGTCGATGCGCCGAGCGCCGTGACCGCCGAAGAAAGCCTCCCAGTCGGCCGAGAGGCCCGAGACGTACAGGGCACCGACGGCGGCGATGATCGCCGAGGCCTCGTCGCGGCCCTTGCGCAGGGCGGGAATCAGGGTCGCGTTGTCCACGCTGGCCTGGGCCATACCGGTCAGCACGCCCTCGGGACCGATCTCCAGGAACCGGCCGACCCCTTGCGCCGCAAGGTTCTTCACCGCATCGGCGAAACGGACCGCCGCACGGACGTGATTGACCCAGTACTCAGGCTCGCTCCACCGGCCACCGCCGGACGAAGTCGTCACCACCGGAATTGCGGGCTCGGCGAAGACCAGCCCGGCGACGACCTGCCGGAATTCGTCGAGCATCGGCTCCATGAGCGGCGAGTGGAACGCGTGCGACACCTTGAGCCGAGTCGTCTTGCGACCCCGCGCATCGAACGTCGCTTTGATGGCGAGGCACGCAGCCTCATCACCGGAGATCACCACCGACTGCGGGCCGTTCACCGCCGCGATACCGACGCCGTCGACCAGCGCGATCTCGTCCTCGGAGGCCTGCAGAGCGACCATGGCACCGCCGGCCGGCAACGCCTGCATCAGCCGGCCACGGGCGCTGACCAGCTTCTTCGCATCCTCCAGGGACAGCACACCAGCGACGTGGGCGGCGGCGATCTCACCGACCGAGTGACCGGCCACGAAGTCCGGCGTGATGCCCCAAGACTGAACTAAACGGTACAGTGCAACTTCGAACGCGAAGAGTGCACGCTGGGCATTGCCGGTC
>DATJJB010000745.1:0-5385 GCA_035492655.1 Kutzneria sp.
CTGCCGGCACGACCACGGCGCTAGCGTCTTTCGGCCACAGAGGGTCGTGTCCGCCGGGCCGTTGTGCCACTATCGGCGGGATGGAGCCGCTGCCCGAGTCGGTGTGGAACGCGCCCGAGGTCCGTGACGCGGTGGCGAGCAACTCGCCGTCGGCGGTGATCGCGTTCGCGCGACGGGCCCACGGCCTGCGGCAGGACGAGTTGGGGGCACTGGCCGGGTTCTCGCAGTCGGCCATCTCGCGGTTGGAGTCGGGCAGCAACCTGGCCTACGACATGCGGGTGCTGCGGATCGTGCAGCGGACGTTGAACATTCCGGCACACCTGCTCGGCCTTGCCGAGCAAGGGGTCGCGGCCGCCGAGCTACGGGAACGCGGCGGCACCGACGCGTTGGTGGCGTTGCTGGGCGGGCGGATGGAGCGCATAGCCCCGGTCACTCGGGAGATCGTCGGCCAGCTGCTGGTGGCCCGGCGCGTGATCAACGACGCCGACAACTGGCGGGTGACGGCGGCGTTGCGGCCGGCGGCGCGGGAGTTGTACGAGCTCACGGACCTGTTGCGGCGGTCGGCCAGCGGCGAGATGCGCCGGATCCTGTTGTCGGTCACCGCGTTGTACGCGGAGTTCCTGGGCTGGCTGCACGAGGAGGGCACCGACGAGGACGGCGCCGAGCAGTGGACGGCCCGTGCGATGCAGCAGGCGCAGGCGGCCGAGGACCGGGACATGGTGGCCTACGCCTATGTGCGGATGAGCCAGCTCGCGGCCGGTGATCACGACCGCATGATCGGCCTGGCCCGCGCGGCCCAGCGGGAACCGGGCGTCGGCGCGGCACTGAAGGTGTTGGCGTTGCAGCAAGAAGCCCGTGGCCTCGCGCTGGCCCGTGAAGAAGCGGCCTGCCTCGATCGACTGGAGCAGGCGACCATGCTGATCGACGCCGTCGATCACCCGACCACCGACGAGTACCGCGTCGGCTATTGGACGGACGTCGAGCACCTCGAGGCGCAGCGGGCCTCCTGCCTGCTCGACCTGGGCCGCGCGCAGGACGCGATCGCCATTTACGACCGGCTTCGGCTCCGCTGGGGGCACACCTGTCCGTGGTTCCAGGGCGTGCACACGGCCAAACTCGCCCGTGCCTACGCCACGACCGGTGACCTGGACGAAGCGGTGTCGGTCGGCACCGACGCCGCCTCGCTGGCCCGGATCTCCGGCTCACCGCACGTCACCCAGGAGCTGCGCGCGTTGGCCCCGTGGCCGGCCGTGGTTATGCGGATTCCGCATACGGCACCCGGAGCCGGCATCGAAGGGCGCTAGCCGCGGCGTCCAGCGCCATGATCGAGGCATGGACGAGGACGGCGAGTTGTGGGTGCCCTACGGCGACCTGATGCTGCACTTCTACGCTACGCCGCACCTCGTGGTCTGCGAGGTTGGCGACGTCACGCCAGAGCCTTCCGCAGCCGCGCCTCAGCTTGGCGCGTGATGTCGTGGGGCGCCATGATGTCGGCGATCTCCGCGCCGGCAAGGACTTCGACGATCCCGTCCACTGTGGACCAGTCGGGCACCTGGACCAGTAGCGCCAACCCGTCGCGGACGTCGTCGTATTCGGGCGTGACGACGACCGGATCCTGGTGGCAGACCACGACATCCACGCCGTCGACCGCGACGGCGGCCCGCAGCGTGTCCCAATCGGGCTCCAGCACCAGGAGAACCGGCCGGCCACTGAGGCCGGGGGAGTAGACGAACTCGCAGTACTCGACCGGCACCAGGGCTTTGACCTCTTCGCGGTGTGTGGCCAGCGTGGTCTCCCACAGCACGAGCGCGCCGAAGTGCTCGCGGTGCGCGATCGGCACCTCGCCCGGCGTGATCAGCTCGTCGTAGATCTCCGGGTCGGGCATCGCCTGATTCCGGTTCACGCCCAGCAGTTGCCGCTGCTCACGGGGATAGGCCAGCTGCGCGTAGGTGCCGCAGCGGCGCTCGCCCAGCGGCGTGACCGGCGTGCCGGCGAGCACGTCGATCCAGTCGTCGGTGACCGACCGGCCGTACTGGGCGTTGATGCTCTCCCAGACCATGCCGCCGCCGATCCGCGGGTTGATCTCCACGATCTCGGTGACGCCCTCGGCGTTGACCCGCAGTTCGACGTGATAGCCGCCGTCGGTCAGGTTGAGGGTGTCCATGGCCTGGTCGGCGACGGCCTTGGCGTTGACGAGCTCCTCGTCGGTCACGATGGTGACGGGGGAGGCCATGCCGCGTTCCAGCACGGTGTCGGCGCCGAACTCGATCAGCGTCTTGTCGTGGTCGACGACGATCTTCGCCTCGCCGCCCTGGCGGACGATCTCCAGGCTGATCTCGCGGCCGTCGAAGAACGACTCGGCGATCAGCTCGTTGTCGGCGAAGTACTCGGCCATCATGTCGGCGTCGCCCGGGCCCTCGTCGAAGGCCTGCTGGAGCTGCTCGACGTCGTGCCACGTGCTGACCAGCCCGACGCACAGCGATCCCACGCCTCTTCGAGGCTTGACCACGAAGGTCTCGCCGGCCTCGATCCGCTGCTTGAGCGTCGGATCGGTGAGCTTGAGCGAGTCGATGGTCGTGGTGATGGCCTTGCGCATCAGGTGCTTGTCGAGAGCTGTCCGAAGCGCCTCGGGGGACGCGTCGGGTGCGCCCAACAGCTGGTTGGCCTCGGCCATCAGCGGCCGCAGCGAATCGGCCTGCGTCAGACAGAAAACGAGGCCGTCGACGGCCTTGACGACCGCGGCGACCTCGTCGGACGTGATCGCGACGCCCTCGGCGATCGCGTACTCGACCTCGATCCGCGCGCACATCCGCCGGAACCGCTCGCCACCGTCGGCCGGCCGCGAGGTCAGCACGAACGGCTCGAAACCCTTGCGGCGCAGCGTGTGCACGTGTGACCTGGTCAACGGTGCCCCGCGCCGGACGAGCAACAGTGCGCGCATGGCTTCCCACCTCCACAGACGGCTTCTCCCGGCCACGCTAGAACCGGGAGAAATGCCGTATGTAGGGTCAGAACCGGCGGGGAAAAGCTGTCACTGCTGGTTCTGGGCGGCCGCGATCTGCTCGCGGACCTTGTCCATGTCCAGCGCCTGCACCTGGCCGATCAGGTCCTCCAGCGCCGCCGCCGGCAGCGCGCCCGGCTGGGAGAACACCACCACGCCGTCACGCACGGCCATCAGCGTCGGGATGGAGCGGATGTCGAACGCCGCCGCCAGCTGCTGCTGGGCCTCCGTGTCCACCTTGGCGTACACGATGTCCTCGTGCTGCTCGGACGACTGCTCGAACACCGGCCCGAACTGGCGACACGGCCCGCACCACGCGGCCCAGAAGTCCACCAGCACCGTGCCCTTGCCGACGACCTCGTCAAAGTTCTCGCCGGTCAGTTCCACCGTGGCCATCGCCACCTCCTTCGCTACGCGTACAACGGGCCGACCATGGTTTTCATTCCTCGACATCGACGGGTGTGCCGGCACGGGCCAGTGATGTCGGCTACACCTTGGCCAGCCACACCGTCAATCCCAGCTCGGTGAAGGTCGTCGGCGCGTCGGTGCCGCCCCCTTCCGTCACTTCCACCGCCAACACCTCCTCGGCCAGCAGGTCGCGGTGCCGGCGCAGCGCGGCGGCCACGTCCTCGCGGTCGCTGCGCCACCACAGCCGGATCCGGTCCGCGATGTCGAGGCCGGCGGACTTGCGGGTGTCCTGCACCAGCCGGACGGCGTCGCGGGCCAGCCCGGCGTGGGTGAGTTCCTCGTCGAGCTCCAGGTCGAGGGCCACGGAGACGCCGTTCACCGTGGTCACGGCCCAGCCCTTGCGGGGCTGCTCGGTCAACACCAGATCGTCGCCGGACAACGTGATCGTCTCGCCGTCGAGATCGACGGTCAGCGCGCCGTCCGCTGGGGAGCCTGCGACGGCGATGGCCTTGGCCAGCTGCTGCATGCGCGGCCCGAACCGCTTGCCCAGCACCCGGAAGTTGGGCTTCACGGTGACCTCGACCAGGTCGGTGGTCATCGGCTCCACGAGTCGGACGTTGAGTTCGTCGGCGATCTGCTCGAGCAGGGCTTCGTCGAGGTCGTCGAAGCCCGGGGCGTGCACCATGGCCCGGGCGAGCGGCTGACGGGTGCGGATCTTGTGGGCGGCCCGGGTGGAGCGGCCGAGCTCCACGAGGTCCCGCACCAGCCGCATCCGCGCCACCAGGTCGGGATCGGCCGGCAGGTCGGCGGCTGTCGGCCAGGCGGCGAGGTGCACGGAGTCGGCGTCGGCGTGCAGGTGCTGCCACAGGTAGTCGGTGGTGAACGGCACGAACGGGGCCAGCAGACGGGTCAGGACGTCCAGGGCCTCGTGCAGGGTGGCCAGCGCGGACGGCTCGGCCTGCCAGAACCGCCGGCGGGAGCGACGGATGTACCAGTTGGACAGGTCGTCGATGAACGCCGCGAGCCGACGGCCGGCCGTGGCCGAGTCGAAGTCCTCCAGCGCGGCGTCCACATCCTCGACGACGCTGTGCAGCTCGGCCAGCAGCCAGCGGTCCATGACGTGCCGCTGCGGGATGTCGCCGCCGGGACGCCAGTCGGCGAGATCGGCGTAGCGCAGCAGGAACGAGGCCGCGTTCCAGTACGTCAGCAGGACCTTGCGGACGATCTCGCTCAGCACCTCGTCGCCCACCCGGCGGTCCACCCACGGCGAGCCGCCGGCCAGCATCAGCCAACGCACGGCGTCCGCGCCGTACTTGTCGAAGAGCTCGAACGGGTCGAGGACGTTGCCGAGGTGCTTGCTCATCTTGCGGCCCTCGGCGTCCAGGATCAGCCCGAGGCACAACACCGTCTCGTACGAGGACTTGTCGAACACCAGCGTGCCGACCGTCATCATCGAGTAGAACCAGCCCCGGGTCTGGTCGATCGCCTCGCAGATGTACTGCGCCGGGTACGACTTCTCGAACTGCTCGAGGTTGCGGTGCGGCGCGCCCCACTGGGCGAACGGCATCGAGCCCGAGTCGTACCAGACGTCGATCACCTGCGGTACGCGCTTCGCCTCCTGGCCGCATTCCGGGCAGGGGAAGGAGATCTCGTCGACGAACGGGCGGTGCGGGTCGAGGGCTTCGAGTTGTCGGCCGGCCAAAGTGGACAGTTCGCTGAGCGACCCGACGCACGTCAGGTGGTTGTCGTCGCAGCGCCAGATCGGCAGGGGAGTGCCCCAGAAACGGTTGCGGGACAACGCCCAGTCCACGTTGTTGTGCAGCCACGCCCCGTACCGGCCGTGCTTGATGTGCTGGGGATACCAGGTCGTGGCCTCGTTCTCGGCGACCAGCCGGTCCTTGATCTCCGTGGTGCGGATGAACCAGGACGGCAGCGCGTAGTAGATCAACGCCGTGCCGCAGCGCCAGCAGTGTGGG
>DATJJB010000746.1:0-4336 GCA_035492655.1 Kutzneria sp.
TCCTCGGAAGGAACACAAGGAAAGCCATGACTGTCGAGACCTTCTACGACGACGACGCCGACCTCGGCATCATCCAGGGCCGCAAGGTGGCCGTCATCGGCTACGGCAGCCAGGGCCACGCCCACGCGCTGAGCCTGCGCGACTCCGGTGTGGACGTTCGCATCGGCCTGCCGGAGGGCTCGAAGTCGCGGGCCAAGGCGGAGGAGGAGGGCCTGCGGGTCCTCACCCCGGCCGAGGCGTCGGCCGAGGCCGACCTGATCATGATCCTGGCTCCGGACACCAAGCAGCGCAAGATCTACGCCGACGACATCGCGCCCAACCTCTCCGACGGCGACGCGATCTTCTTCGGGCACGGCTTCAACATCCGCTACGGCCTGATCACCCCGCCGTCGAACGTGGACGTCGCGATGGTCGCGCCCAAGGGCCCTGGCCACCTGGTGCGCCGCCAGTTCGTGGACGGCAAGGGCGTGCCCTGCCTGATCGCGGTCGAGCAGGACGCCACCGGCGGCGCGCAGGCGCTGGCCCTGTCCTACGCGAAGGGCATCGGCGGCTCGCGCGCCGGCGTCATCAAGACCACCTTCAAGGAGGAGACCGAGACCGACCTGTTCGGTGAGCAGGCGGTGCTCTGCGGCGGCGCCTCCGCGCTGGTGCAGACCGGTTTCGAGGTGCTCACCGAGGCCGGCTACGCCCCGGAGATCGCCTACTTCGAGGTGCTGCACGAGCTCAAGCTGATCGTCGACCTGATGTACGAGGGCGGCATCGCCAAGATGCGCTACTCGATCTCCGACACCGCCGAGTACGGCGACCTGACCCGCGGCCCGCGCGTGATCACGCCGTCGGTCAAGGAGGAGATGAAGAAGATCCTGGGCGAGATCCAGGACGGCACCTTCGCCACCGAGTGGGTGAACGAGGACGAGGCCGGCCGCGCCAACTTCACCAAGCTCCAGCAGGAGGGTGAGGCGCACCCGATCGAGCAGGTCGGCAAGAAGCTGCGCGGCCTGATGTCGTGGGTGGACCGGCCGATCACCGAGACGGCCTGATTTCACGGCTGTGAATGCGGCCGCGGGGGTTTCCCCGCGGCCGCATTGTCTTGTGCGCCAAAGCCGACCCGTTACCCTGCCGGCATGAATGACGAGGCGGCGCCGATCTACGACGACAAGAAGCAGGTCCGCGGCAGCCTGGACCTGACCGGCGCGCGGTGGCAGCGCGGCGACGGCGACAGCACCGACGGCTCTGGGGTAGACGGCGAGCACGTCGAGGTGGCCTTCGTGCCGCACACCGACGGCGTCACCTACGTGGCGATGCGCAATTCCGCCCAGCCGACCGGGCCCGTGCTGGTGTTCACTCCCGCGGAGTGGGACGCCTTCGTGAAGGGCGCCCGGGACGGCGAGTTCGATGAGCCCTGGTAGTTACGTGGAAGTTAACATCACCCCTTCCATCGGGGCGGCCAACTCGTAGGATGCGACGAGGTCCAGCACAACGGGGTGCCGGTGGGCCGTCCGTGAAGTCGCGCGCCGAAACCTGGAGCTGTGTCGTGACCAATGCCAGTCGTCCCGTCGTTCTGATCGCCGAGAAGCTCGCACCGTCCGTCGTCGAGGTGTTCGGGGACGAGGTGGAGATCCGCCACGTCGACGGCACCGACCGGCCCGCGCTGCTGTCCGCCGTCGCCGACGCGGACGCGCTGCTGGTCCGCTCGGCCACCCAGGTGGACGCCGAGGTGTTCGCGGCGACCAGCAAGCTCAAGGTGGTCGCCCGCGCCGGTGTCGGCCTGGACAACGTGGAGGTGCCGGCCGCCACCAAGCACGGTGTGCTGGTGGTCAACGCGCCCACGTCCAACATCACCTCGGCCGCCGAGCACGCCGTGGGCCTGCTGCTGGCGGTCGCCCGTCGCATCCCGGAGGCCTCGACCAGCCTGCGCGGCGGCGCCTGGAAGCGCAGCTCGTTCTCCGGTGTCGAGCTGCTGGGCAAGACCGTCGGTGTGGTCGGCCTCGGCAAGATCGGCCAGCTGTTCGCGGCCCGCATCGCCGCCTTCGGCACCGAGCTGATCGCCTACGACCCGTACGTGGCGCCGGCCCGCGCCGCGCAGCTGGGCATCGAGCTGGTCAGCCTGGACGAGCTGCTTGAGCGCGCGGACGCGATCTCCATCCACCTGCCGAAGACCCCGGAGACCAAGGGCCTGATCGGCAAGGAGCAGCTGGCCCGGACCAAGAAGGGCGTCATCATCGTCAACGCCGCCCGTGGCGGGCTGGTCGACGAGACGGCGCTGGCCGAGTCCATTCGGGACGGTCACGTCGGCGGCGCCGGCATCGACGTCTTCGAGACCGAGCCGACCACGTCCTCGCCGCTGTTCGAGCTGCCCAACGTCGTGGTGACGCCGCACCTGGGCGCGTCGACCGCCGAGGCCCAGGACCGCGCCGGCACCGACGTGGCCCGCTCGGTGCGGCTGGCCCTGCGCGGCGACTTCGTGCCGGACGCGGTCAACGTGGCCAGCGGCGGCGTGGTCAACGACGAGGTGCGCCCGTACCTGCCGCTGGCCCAGAAGCTCGGCGTGGTGCTGTCCGCGCTGGCCGGCAAGGCCCCGGCCTCGGTCACCGTGACCGTCCGCGGCGAACTGTCCAACGAGGACGTCTCGGTGCTGCCGCTGGCCGCGCTGCGCGGCGTGTTCTCCGGCATCGTCGACGAGCAGGTCACGTTCGTGAACGCGCCGGCGCTGGCCGAGACCCTGGGCGTGTCGGTGAACCTGGTCAAGGAGGCGGAGAGCGCCAACCACCGCAGCCTGCTGACCGTCAGCGCCGCGCTGCCCGACGGCACCGCGCTGCGCGTCTCGGGCACGCTGTCCGGCCTGGACGGTGTGGAGAAGCTCGTCGAGGTCAACGGGCGCGGCTTCGACCTGCGCGCGGCCGGCGAGCTCGTGCTGCTGGAGTACCAGGACCGGCCGGGCGTCATGGGCACCGTCGGCACCCTGCTCGGCGAGGCCGGCGTCAACATCGAGGCGGCGCAGATCTCGCAGACCAAGGACGGCTCCGACGCCGTCATGCTGCTGCGCGCCGACCGCCCGGTGGACGCCGGCGTGCTGGAGCCGATCGGCGCCGCCGTGGGCGCGCACACCGTGCGTGCCATCTCGCTGATCTGACCGTTTTGCGTGGAAGGGGCCGTTCCTGACGTTCGTCGTCGGGAACGGCCCCTTCACGTCATGTCAGGGCCGGTCAGCGGGCCCGCGTCACCCTTATGGGTGGTGATTGCGCCATCCGGGTGTCCCGCACTTCGGGAGAGATCACCCCAGAAGCGTGTTCGGACTCCGATTAGTAGGGGAAGTACGGGTAGCCTCACGCGAGAGATGGATGGTCCCGTGATGGGACCGAACTCCGGGAGGTGTGTGGATGCGGCTCGCGGTGATCCCAGGTGACGGGATCGGGCCCGAGGTAGTTGCCGAGGCGCTGAAGGTGCTCGGCGAGGTGGTTCCGACAGCGGAGATCACCCGGTACGACCTCGGTGCGGCGCGGTGGCATGCCACCGGGGAGCTGCTGCCGGAGTCCGTGCTCGGCGAGCTCCGCCAGCACGACGCGATCCTGCTCGGCGCGGTCGGCGACCCGTCGGTGCCCAGCGGGATCCTGGAGCGGGGGCTGCTGCTGCGGCTCCGGTTCGAGCTCGACCACCATGTCAACCTGAGGCCGGCTCGGCTGTACCCGGGCGTGCGCAGCCCGATCGCCGACCCGCCCGACATCGACATGGTCGTGGTGCGCGAGGGCACCGAGGGCCTGTACGCCGGCAACGGCGGCCTGCTGCGCAAGGACACCCCGCACGAGATCGCCACCGAGGTCAGCATCAACACCTCGTTCGGCGTCGACCGCGTGGTCCGGGACGCCTTCTCCCGGGCGCAGGCGCGTCCGCGCAAGCACCTCACCCTGGTGCACAAGACCAACGTGCTCACCCATGCCGGCTCGCTGTGGTCCCGGGTCGTGGAGGAGGTGTCGCTGCTGCACCCCGAGGTGACCGTCAACTACCAGCACGTCGACTCCGCCACCATCCACATGGTCACCGACCCCGGCCGGTTCGACGTGATCGTGACGGACAACCTGTTCGGCGACATCCTGACCGACCTGGCCGCCGCCGTGACCGGTGGCATCGGCCTGGCCGCCAGCGGCAACCTCGACGTCACCCGCCGCAACCCCAGCATGTTCGAGCCGGTGCACGGCAGCGCGCCCGACATCGCCGGCCAGGGCATCGCCGACCCGACCGCCGCCGTGCTGTCGGTCGCCCTGATGCTCGACCACCTCGGCGAGCACGAGTCCGCCCGCCGGATCGAAGCATCCGTCGCCTTCGACCTGGCCACCCG
>DATJJB010000747.1:0-14593 GCA_035492655.1 Kutzneria sp.
AGGTGCGCGGCGGCGCCAACCTGCTGGACGTCAACATGGACGCCGACCTGCTGGACAGCGAGCAGGCGATGACCACCTTCCTGAACCTGATCGCCACCGAGCCCGAGGTGGCCCGGATCCCGATCATGATCGACAGCTCCCAGTGGAGCGTGCTCGAGGCCGGCCTGCGCTGCGTGCAGGGCAAGGGCGTGGTCAACTCGATCTCGCTCAAGGAGGGCGAGGAGCCGTTCCTGGCTCAGGCCCGCAAGATCCGCGAGTACGGCGCGGGCGTGGTCGTGATGGCCTTCGACGAGCAGGGCCAGGCCGACACCACCCAGCGCAAGGTCGACATCTGCGCCCGGGCCTACGACCTGCTGACGCAGCAGGTGGGCTTCCCGGCCGAGGACATCATCTTCGACCCCAACGTGTTGGCCGTGGCCACCGGCATCAGCGAGCACAACGGCTACGCCAAGGCGTTCATCGACGCGCTGCCGCTGATCAAGCAGCGCTGTCCCGGCGCGCGGACCTCCGGCGGCATCTCCAACCTGTCGTTCTCCTTCCGTGGCAACGACGTGGTGCGCGAGGCCATGCACTCGGCCTTCCTCTACTACGCCGTCACCGCCGGCCTGGACATGGGCATCGTCAACGCCGGCCAGCTGGCCGTGTACCAGGACATCCCGGCCGAGCTGCTGGAGCTGGTCGAGGACGTGATCTTCGACCGCCGGGAGGACGCGACCGACCGGCTGGTCGAGTTCGCCGAGACGGTGCGCGGCAAGGGCACCAAGCGGGTCGTCGACCTGTCGTGGCGCGAGGGCCCGGTGCGGGAACGGCTTTCGCACGCGTTGGTGCACGGCATCGTGGACTACATCGAGGAGGACACCGAGGAGGCCCGCCAGGAGGCGAAGCGGCCGCTCGAGGTCATCGAGGGTCCGCTGATGGACGGCATGAAGATCGTCGGCGACCTGTTCGGCTCCGGCAAGATGTTCCTCCCGCAGGTGGTCAAGAGCGCGCGGGTGATGAAGCGCGCGGTGGCCTACCTGGAGCCGTACATGGAGGAGGAGAAGGAGCAGCTGCGACTGTCCGGCGTGGTCGAGGCCGCGCGCGGCAACGGCAAGGTCGTGCTGGCCACCGTGAAGGGCGACGTGCACGACATCGGCAAGAACATCGTCGGTGTGGTGTTGGGCTGCAACAGCTATGACGTGATCGACCTCGGTGTGATGGTGCCGGCGGCGAAGATCCTGGACACCGCCGTGGCCGAGGGCGCGGACGCGATCGGGCTGTCCGGCCTGATCACGCCGTCGTTGGACGAGATGGTGTCGGTGGCCGCGGAGATGCAGCGGCGCGGGCTGAAGCTGCCGCTGCTGATCGGTGGCGCGACCACGTCCCGTCAGCACACCGCGGTGCGCATCGCCCCCGCCTACGAGTCGACCACCGTGCACGTGCTCGACGCGTCCCGGGTCGTCGGCGTCGTCTCCGACCTTCTGGATCCCGAGCGCGCGGAAGTGTTGGCGGAGAACAACTCCGTCGAGCAGGAGCGGCTGCGGGTGCAGCACGCCAACCGTCAGCAGCAGCCGCTGCTCACCGTCGAGCAGGCCCGGGCCAACCGTGAGGTCGTGTCCTTCGACGACCTGCCGGTGCCGCCGTTCACCGGCGCCAAGCGGGTCAGCCCCGAGCTGACCGAGCTGCGCGAGATGATCGACTGGACGTTCCTGTTCCTGGCCTGGGAGGTCAAGGGCAAGTACCCGGCCATCCTGGAGAACCCGGTGGCGCGGGAGCTGTTCGACGACGCCACCACGTTGCTGGACGAGATCATCGCCAACGGCTCGCTGCGGGCCGAGGGCGTGTACGGCTTCTGGCCGGCGCACTCCGAGGGCGACGACATCATCCTCGACGGCGCGCCCGACTTCCCCATGCTGCGCCAGCAGACCAAGAAGCCCGACGGCCGGCCCAACCGCTGCCTGGCCGACTACATCGCGCCGGCCGGCGACCACCTCGGTGGTTTCGCCGTCACCATCCTCGGCGCCGAGAAGCTGGCCGCCAAGTACGAGGCGGTCAACGACGACTACCGGGCGATCATGGTCAAGGCCCTGGCCGACCGACTGGCCGAGGCCTTCGCCGAGTACATCCACCTGCAGGCCCGACGCGAGTGGTTCGAGCCCGACGCCCAGCCCGAGCTGGCCGACCTGCACGCCGAGCGCTTCCGCGGCATCCGCCCCGCGCTGGGCTACCCCGCCAGCCCCGACCACAGCGAGAAGGCCGACCTCTTTCAGCTGCTCGACGCCGAGTCCTTCGGCATGGCGCTCACCGAGTCCTACGCCATGACCCCGGCCGCCAGCGTCAGCGGCCTGATCTTCGCCCACCCCGAGTCGAAGTACTTCACCGTCGGCCGGGTGGGCCGCGACCAGGTCGAGGACTACGCCACCCGCCGCGGCCTCCCGCTGGCCGTCGTCGAACGCTGGCTCCGCCCCAACCTGGCCTACGACCCGGAGTGAGCCAATGCAGGGAAGGACGCCTTACCTGCGTCCAACGCAGGTAAGGCGTCCTTCCCTGCATCAAGCGGGGCTTAGACAGTGATCATCTTGGCTCGGACGGGTGGACGGGGTCTGGACTGTGCCGCTTCGTACGCGGCACGCAGCTCCGCGATCACCGCGGCTGGTTCGCTGCGGAGGCGTGACGGCAGCGTCTGGACAACTGCTATGCCGGCGCTCGCATAGCGTGTGTTCCGCGCGACGGTACGGGCGTAGCTCTTCGCATCGAAATGCCAATCGTACGAATCGATCTCCCACGCCAACGCCACGTCGTCGAACCAGGCGTCCGGCATCGCGACGAAAGCTCCTTTGGTGTCGTACAGCGGCGCGTTCCACACCACTGGCGGCAGCCCCGACTTACGCCATACCTCAAGGCCGTGTGACTCCGCAACCGACCTGAGCCCGACTTCGAGCTCATAGAGCACACGGCGGGGCAACGCGGTTCCCCGGCGACTGCCAAAGTTGAGTTCCACCATCAGGTCGGTCGGCGCACTGCCGTTCTGCTGGACCGTCTCGATGAGCAACGCTCGCACAGGATCGATCTTGCGCCATCGACGAGCCGCGTCCAGTACTGCACGGTCGACGGGCGCCAGTCGAAGTCCGTTTCGAGACACCGCCCCCGGCATGTGGATCGTCCGTTCGACAACCGCGAACCCCGTGCTGTGGATGTGCTGGTCGTGCGGGATGAGCATGTGGATCACGTCGTCCGGTGGAACCTGCTGCAGTCCGTATTGACGAGCCGCCGCGGTCCCGGTAACAAGAGCATCCGGACCACCGTGCAGCAACGCTGCCTCCAGTCGCTGCCGTGCCGTGGGTTGCCCATTGGACAACATCAGGATGCCAGGCAGAAGCCATCGCCATGGCCCATCGGGCTGACATCGCCGGTACGAGGTGTAGTCAGGTACGCCTAGCTTCGCCAGAGTGGACACTCTGATCACTCCGTGGCGGCTCGCCCGGTGCAAGTCATCAGGCCGGGCTGCCCATTTTCCTCGAATCATGTCTCGATGCTGCACCCGACCCCTGACACTTCCCGGAACGCGATGCAGGGAAGGACGCCTTACCTGCATCCAACGCAGGTAAGGCGTCCTTCCCTGCATCAAGCGGGACTCAGGGGTGTTCGGTGTCGAGTTGGGCCAGTTCGGCCTCGACGGTCTCCAGCTCGGGGGATTCCAGGGCGCTGAGGATGGGCAGGGCCCGGCGGTAGGACTCGCGGGCGTCGTCGACGAGTCCGGCGCGCCATTCGGCCAAGGCCTTGCCGCGCAAGGCGTTGGCGATGCCGAAGCGGTCGTTGATGGCCTGCCGGGCCTGCACGGCCTGGTCGTAGTAGTCGATGGCCGAGGTGTGGTCGCCGGCGGACAGGTGGATCTCGCCGAGCAGGTTCAGCCCCGAGCCGATGCCGTGCTTGTAGTCGACGTCGTGCCAGGCGGCGAGCGTCAACCGCCCGTACTCCAAGGCTTTCGCGTGGTCGCCCATGGCGTTGTAGGCCGAGGCGGTGCCCTGCAACGCCCAGGCCCGGCCCCACGTGTTGCCGGTCTCCTCGTACGCCTCGGCGGCGGTGCGCAAGGCGGCCATGGCCTCGGGGAACTTGCCGAGGGCGACGTAGCTGTGGCCGAGGGAGTTGTAGGTGATGCCCACCAACCACTTCTCGGCGGTACGCGGGAACAGCTCGATGGCCCGCAGGTAGTGCTCGACGGCCTCGTCGTAGCGCTTGAGGTCGTTGGCCACGATGCCGAGCGAGGAGTGCGCGGACGCCTCACCGTCGAGGTCGCCGTCGAGAACGGCGTGCTCCAAGGAGATCCGGAGCATCTCGTTCCACAGCTCCCAGCGCTTGTTGTACACGTACCAGAAGCTGGACATGGTCTGCGGCAGCCGCCACGCGACGGCGTGCTCGCCGATCTCCACGGCCCGCCGGATGGCCTCGACGAGGTTGGTCTCCTCGGCCATGAACCACGACTTGGCGTGGTCGGCATCGGCCTGCGCGGGGAAGCTCCAGTGCGGCGGCGGGTCGATGATGTTGTGCACCGGCTTGAAGGTCAGCATGACCCGGTCGGCCTGGTTGGCGGCGTGCATGTACCACCGCACGCCGCGGCGCGCGGCGGCGTCGCGCTCGGCGTCGGACTCGTCGCTGGTGGCGCGCTCCAGCGCGTACACCCGCAGCAGGTCGTGGAACTGGAAGCGGCCGTCGGTGCGCAGCTCCAACAGGTGCGCCCGCACCAGCTCGTCGAGCTGGGCTCGCGCCTCGTCCTCGGTCACGTCGGCCAGCGCGCCGGCGGCGTGCCGGCTGACGTCGGGACCGGCGTGCAGCCCGAGCAGCCGGAACATGCGCGCGGCCGCCGGGCTCAACGCGTCGTACGACCACGAGAACACGGCCCGCACGCTGGACGCGGCGTCGTCGCCGGTGTCCAGGGCGTCCAGCCGGAAGTGAGCATCTCTCAGCTCATCGACGAACTGCGCCAACGGCAGGTTCGGGCTGCACCAGGCCCGCGCGCCGACGATGCTCAGCGCCAGCGGCAGCCCCGCGCACAGGCCGAGCAGCTCGGCGAACGCCTCCCGGTCCTGCTCGATCCGCGCCGGGTTGAGGTAGCTGGCCAGCAGCGCCGACGAGTCGGCCTCGTCGAACAGGCCCAGCGTCAGCTGCCGGCCGTCGCCGGTGGCGACCAGCCCGTCCAGCCGGTTGCGGCTGGTCACCAGGACCACGCAGCTCTGGTTGGCCGGCAGCAGCGGCGTGACCTGGTCGGTGGACATGGCGTTGTCCAGCACCATCAGCATCCGCCGGCCGGCGACCACGCTGCGCAGCATGTCACTGCGGCCGCGGGTGTCCTGCGGAATCTTCTCCGACGGCACCCGAAATGCCGACAGCAATGTGTAAAGGGCGTCGTGCGGCTGGACCGGTTTGTCAGCGACATCGAATCCGCGCAGGTTCAGATAAACCTGGCCGTCCGGAAACAGGTCGCGGACCAGATGCGACCAGTGCACGGCCAGCGAGGTCTTGCCGATTCCGGCGGTGCCCTCGATGGTGGTGATGACGACGGTGCCGCCACCGCCGACGGCCCCGGCCGCGGGCAGCAGCCCGTCCAGTCGCCGCAGCTCCTCGCCACGGCCGGTGAACCGCCGGGTGTCGTGCGGCAGCTGGGACGGCACGACCCGGGGCAGGATCTCCTCGGCCGGCTGATGGGTGTCGGTCAGCGTCTCGAAGACCCGCCGCAGCGCCGGCCCGGGCTGCACGCCCAGCCGGTCGTCGAGCAGCCGGGCGCCGGCCTGGTAGACCGACTTGGCCTCGCCGACCCGGCCCTGCTGGTGCAGCGCGGTGATCAGCAGCGCCCGGGTCGACTCGCGCAGCGGGTGGTCCTCGAGGACCTCCTTGAGCTGGCCGACGACCTGGGCCGGCCGGCGCAGCGCCAACAGCAGGTCGGCCCGCTCCTCGACGACGTCCAGTCGCAGCTCGGCCAGCCGCTGCCGCTCGATGTCGGCGAACGGACCGCCGATGCCGCCCAGCGGCGTGCCGGCCCACAGCGCCAGGGCCCGGTCGAAGCCGGCCAGCGCGGCCTCGGGGTCACCGCTGGCCAGCAGCTGCCGCGCGTCCTGCCGGTAGCGGGTGAAGCGCTCGGCGTCCACGCCCTCGGGGCCGACCCGCAGGCTGTACCCGGAACCGGCGCTGACCAGCACCTGGAACGTCTTGCGGGCCGGTTCGATGGCCCGCCGCAGGCCGGCGACGTAGGTGTGCACGCTGCCGACCGCGCTGGCCGGCGGCTCGGTGCCCCAGATGGCGTCGATCAGCTCCGAGCGGGAGATCACCTGGTTGGCGTTGGTGGCCAGCACCGCGAGCAGGGCCTGCTGGCGCGGCGGCCCGACCGCGACCTCGGCGTCGTCCAGCCAGGCACGGACGGGGCCGAGCAGGCCGATGCGGAGGTGCCCCGGATCGGGGAGGGCGGTCTCCTCGATGATCGTCAACGCGAGGACTCCGTGCGTGAGAGCGGTTCCGTTGGCCTCAACGCTATACCCGAACGGGTGAGTGAACGGTATTAACTCCTCGCGCGCCGTCATCGCCGGGTCACCGTCGGTCGGCGGCCATCGGCCGTTCATCTCCACTGAATGAGCGCCGCTATTCGGCGCAATTCAATTCACATATACGAACTTCAGTCGACACTGACGTCATCGTGGAACAAGAAGACGGACCCGTCCATTTCACCGACGTGAACCACGGAATCGGCCATTGACGGGCTCGGATCAGCCTTCTAGCTTTCCTTGTTCGGTAATCCTGCTCGAGGAGGCAGCTCGATGATCCGAGGCGTTACGGCCGTGCTGTTCGCGGCCCTGCTGACCACTGTCGCCGCCCCGGCGGCGCTGGCCAACGATGCCCACCACGAAGGCTGGCACGTCGTGGACAAGACCACCGTGCCGGCGGCCGTCGGCGGCGAGGGCGTGGCCACGGTCAGACTGCCGGGCCAGCCGGTGAAGGTGTACTACACCGCCGGCAACACCATCCCGGCCAATCTGAAGGCCGAGGGCTGGGGCCATATCGGCGATTCCGACTCGCTGCACGGCTACGTATTCGACCCCTACCAGCAGACCACCGCCACCATCACGCAGAAGATGATGCTGGTGACGACCCCGACCGGCCAGCAGTACGAGTACGCGCACACGCTTGGCCCGGACGAGGTCGTGGCCAACAGCAACGCCTACACCGCGGTCACCCCGGACGGGCAGTGGCTGGTGTCCAGCGAGCTGGCCCAGATCGACCGCCTGCTGGTGTGGCCGGCGCCGATACTCAACAAGTCGCTGCCGGCCGGCGGCGGCACCCTGCCGCTGGCCGCGAAGGTGCTGCTGGACAAGCCGGTCCGCAACCTCCAGGGCTGCGACTTCGTCACCTCGACCCGGCTGATCTGCGCGTCCGACGACTCCAACAACGACCTCTACCCGACCAGCAAGCCGCTGCTGCAGATCGACCTCCAGCACCCGCTGCGCGGCCAGGACGTCAAGGCGCACGTGACCTCGCTCGGGCAACTGCCGCTGGCCAGCACCTGCGTCGGGGCGTACACCGCGGAGGGCGTCGACTACGACGCCGCCACCGGTGAGCTGCGGGTCGAGGTGCTGCCGCCGAGCCCCTGCAACACCGACATCGCGGTGTACACCTACCGTCGCTGAATCGCCTCGACGGTGGCCGCCGCCCCGGGCTCGACCGGCTCGAAATGGTCGATCCCGGGCAGCACCACCAGTTCGGCGCCGCTCTTCGCCTGGTACCGCTGGGAAAGCTCCAGCGGCACGTGAGTGTCGGCGTCGCCGTGCAGCAACGTCACGGGCACGGGCGGCGGCACGCGGTTCATCGGGTCCGCCTCCGCCAGCAGACCGAGGTCGCCGCCCAACAGCTCCGTGACGGCGTTGTTGCTCAGGCCCAGCTCATGGGCCCGGGCCAGGTCGCACAGACCAGCAACCGACACGACCTTGGCCACGCCCGGCCGGTCGGCCGCCAGCAGCGCGAGGTGGCCGCCGGCCGAGTGGCCGACGAGCACGATCCGCTTGCCGGGAAACAGTTCCACGGCCTTGTCGACGCCAGCCGTCACGTCCTGGTGCAGCACCGGCCACTCGCCACCGTTGCCGATCCGCCGGTACTCCAGCGAGGCCGCCGAAAGCCCCTGAGCCACCAGATATTCCGCGAACGACGTCAGGTAGGCGCGGTCGTAGCGCACCCGCCAGTAGCCGCCGTGCACCAGCACCGCGACGGTGTCGGCCTCGGTGTCCCAGACATCGACGACGTTGTCGGCGTGCTCGCCGTAAGCGACGGTTCTCATGCCAAGATCTCACCGAGGATCTCCGCCGCCCGCAAGGCGTCGGCGAACCGGGTGTAGAGCGGCGTGAAGCCGAAGCGCAGCAGGTCCGGCGGCCGGTGGTCGCCCACCACGCCCCGGCTGATCAGCTCCGTCATCACCGCGGCGGCGTCCACACAGGACAGTGAGACCTGGCTGCCGCGGATCTCGGGTGTGACGCTGCGCGCGGCCGGGGCCAGCTCCTTGACGCACTCCTCGAAGAACCCGGTCAGCGCCAGGCTTTTCTCCCGCAGCTGGGGCAGGTCGACGCCGTCCCAGACGTCAAGGGCGGCGTCCAGGGTCAGCAGCGACACGATCTCCGGCGTGCCGGCGCGGGCCTTGGCGATGCCTTCCGCCGCAACGTATTCCGTGTCCATGGCGAACGGCTCGCGGTGCGAGCACCAACCGCCGAGCGGCTGGTCCAGCTGCGGCAACAGGTCCGGCCGGACGGCGAAGAACGCCGGCGCGCCCGGGCCACCGTTGAGGTACTTGTACGTGCAGCCGACGGCGAAATCCACGTGGTGGCCGATGAGGTCGACCGGCAGCGCCCCAGCGCTGTGCGACAGGTCCCAGACCACGCGGGCACCGGCCGCGTGCACGGCTTCGGTCAGGGCCCCCATGTCGTGCAGGCGGCCCGAGCGGTAGTCCACGTGGTTGAGCAGCACCACGGCGGTGTGGCTGCTCAGGACGTTCGGCACGTCCTGCGGGTTCACCGGTCGAATCGAGTGGCCGGTCAGGCGGGCGGCCGACTCGGCGATGTAGCCATCGGTCGGGAACGTCGTGGCGTCCACCAGGATCTCGCTGCGGCCGGGCGTCATACGGACGGCCGAGACGACCGCCCGGAACACGTTGACGCTGGTCGAGTCGCCGACCACGACGTGGCCCGGGGCCGCGCCGATCAACGGCGCGATGCGCTCGCCGATCCGCTCCGGGGCCTCCCACCAGCCCTCTTCGGTCCAGGACCGGATGCGCATCCGCCCCCACTGCCGGGTCAGCACGTCGGCCACCCGAGCCGGCACGTGCCTCGGCAGCGCGCCGAGCGAGTTGCCGTCCAGGTAGATCACGCCGTCGTCCAGGTCGAACAGGTCCCGGCGGCCTTGCAGCGGGTCGTTCGCGTCCAGCTTGGCCGCCCGCTCCGCGAGCTCAGACATGGCTGCGCGCCGTCCACAGCTCGGGGAACACGACCTTGTTGGCCCGCTTCTCCAGCCAGGCGACGCCGGCCGAGCCGCCGGTGCCCGGCTTGGCCCCCATCGCGCGGCGGGTGGCCAGCAGGTGGTCGGTGCGCCAGCGGCCGACCAGCTCGGCCACGTCGGTCAGTGCCTCTCCCAGTGTCACCAGCTCATCATGGCGCGGATCCTGGTATATCTCCGCCCACACCGCCTCGACGCCCGGATTCTCCTGGTAGCGCTGGGAGACGTCGCGGTCGAGGACCTCCTGCGGGACCGCGAAGCCGCGGCGGTGCAGGAAGGCCAGCACCTCGTCGTACAGACTGGGCTCGTGCAGCGCCTTCTCCAGCTCGCGGTGCACCTGCGGGACGGCCTTGTGCGGCTGGAGCAGGCTGGCGCTCTTGTCGCCGAGCACGAACTCCAACTGGCGGAACATCGCCGACTGGAAGCCCGAGCCCTCGCCGAGCGCCGACCGGTAGGAGTTGAACTGGCCGGGGGTCAGCGCGGCGATCGGCTGCCACGAGGCGTTGAGCGCCTTGAGCTGCGGCAGGCTGCGCCGCAGTGCCGCCAGCGCGTCGGCCAGGCGGTCCTGCTTGAGCGCGTCGCGGGCCGTGCGCCACTCGTGCACGAGCAGTGTGAACCACAGTTCCATCACCTGGGTGGTGATCAGGAACGCCATCTCCGCCGGGTCGTCCGACCACGGCTGCTGCAGGGACGTGAGCGTGGACGCGTGCACGTACTGGTCGTACGGGCTCGGCTCGGCGAACTCCAGCTTCGGCTCGGTTTTCACGTCTCCATCGTCGCTCGATCGGGTGAGGGTCGCCATACCCGTTGCCGCTGGTTGCGCCGTGTTTCACTGCCGATCATAAAGTCGTGAGCGGTTGCGGCTTACAATCGTGAGATGGAGCTGGACAACCTCGACTGGGGCCTGCTCAACGAGCTCCAGGCCGACGCGCGGACCTCGTTCAACGAGCTCGCCCGGCGGCTCGGCGTCTCCTCCCCCACCGTCGCCCAGCGGGTCCGGCGGCTCGAGGAGGCCGGCGTGATCACCGGCTACCGGGCCACTGTCGACGTCTCCGCCGTCGGCCTCGGCGTGCAGGCCCTGGTGTCCATGCGCTGCTACGGTCCGCGCTGCATCACCCTGCAACCCGAGCGCGTCGCCGACTTCGCCGAGATCCTCTCCATCGTCCGCCTCACCGGCGACGTGTGCTCCGTCGTGCACATCGCCGCCACCGACGTGCGGCAGCTCACCGCCGTCCTGGAACGGCTGTGGGGCTACGGCGAGACCTCCAGCGCCATGATCCTGTCCTGGCCCGTGCCGTCGCGGCCGGTGACCAGGGCGGCATTGGGTTCCTAGCTGAGATGCCGCAGTTTGGGCCACATCTGGGCCCAGCCGGCTTTGGGCTCGTCGCAGCGGAAGATGGTGGCGTGCCAGACGAGCTCGTCGTTCTTGGTGCCGTCCGGCAGGGTGATCGGCGCGATCGTCTGCACCTTCTGCCAGCCCTGGCGGAGTTCGTCGGCGGTGAAGCCGCCGACCACCAGCACGGTTGGCGAGCTGCCGGGCGGCGGACCCCAGTCGCCGTAGGCGTTCTGTCCACTGTAGACGTTGGGTAGGTCGCCGAGGATGGTCAGGGCGCCGGCTTCGCCGTAGTTGCTGGTGAGGATGGGGGTGCCGGGCGGCAGGGTCTGTGCGACCTGCTTGACCTGGTTGGCGAACTCCGGCCAGCCGTAGGTCTCCATCGGCTCGGGGTCGACGGCCCGCAAGTTGGTCTGGATGGTCGGCGGCAGCACCGGCAAGGCCACCGCCAGGGACACCACGGCGGTCGCGGCGACGGCGGTGAGCCAGCCCTTGGACAGCTTGCCGATCCGCACCGCGCCGGCGGCGAACAGCACGGCCAGCACGGGGGCCGGGTAGTAGGACTTGCCGCCGGCCAACGTGAACACGATGGGCGTCAGGATCACGACCACCAGCAGCCAGCGATGCTTGGTCAGCTCCCGAGCGCCGAGGATCCAGACCGCCACCAGCGGCGGACCGGCTTGCAGGAAGGCCAACACGGCCAGCTGTCCCAGCGAGCCCAGCGTGCCGCCGGTGCGGTCGGACAACACCGCGGCCATCTCGAACTGCGGCCAGCCGTGCACGGCCTGCCAGATGATGTTCGGCAACGCGATCAGCAGCGCCACCCCGGCCGCCAGCCACGGGCCGAGGGTCTTCAGCACGTCCCGCCGGTACAGCAGCAGGCCGACGCCGATGCCGGCCAGCAGCACCGCCACCGTGTCCTTGTTCTCCAGGCCGACGCCGGCGATCACCCCCGGCCACAGCCACGGCTTGACCCCACCGATCCGCAGCGCCCGCGCCGTCGTCACGAAGACGCCGATCCACACCGCCTGGTCCAGCACCGTCGTGCCGAACAACAGCGACGCCCCCACGAAGATCGGGCAGGCCGCGATCACCGCCGCCGCCAGCGTCTGCGCCTTCCGCTCGCCGCCCAGCTCCGCCGCCAGCATCGCCGTCAGCACGATGCAGCCGACCTGCGCCGCGATCGCCATGATCCTCAGGACCAGCAGGTTCCCCGCCAGCGCGGCCAGCAGCGGCGTCAGCGGCGGCTGGTCCACGTAGCCGAAGTCCGGATGCTGGCCGGATATCACGAAGTAGAACTCGTCGCGGTGCCACCCGTAGCGCAGGGCCACCGCCAGATGCACCACCGCCGCCACCGCCGCGACGATCAGCACCGGCCGCCACGCCACAGTCCGCATGACCGCCGATCATGCCTCGTGACCGACCCCTTCACCATGCTTTTGGACGCCACATGCGCTTCCCATGTGACATCTGGTGTCACATGGGAAGCGCATGTGGCACAGCTCAGGGTCGGTGCTGCGCGCCCGTCGCGCAGGAGTCCTTGCCGACGTAGCCGGTGCCCTGCGCGTAGAGGTAGCCGGCCACGTCCGCCGTGTTGACCGAGGTCTGGTTGGCCGGGATCGACGCCTGCGTGGTGCCGCGCCAGCCGCTGAGCAGGCTGTCCTTCCACCACAGCTTGACGACGTCGCCCGGCGAGCCGCCGACGATCTGCGCGTGCCACAGCCCCGCGCTGATGTTCCACCACAGCTTCACGGTGCGTGCCGGTTGGCTCCCGTGGTAGACGGGGCACTGCGCGACCAGCTTGTAGACGGCCTGCGGCGCGGCGGCCGCCTCGGGTGCGGCGGCGATCACCCCGGCCAGGGCCAGCGCCGGCGCCACGAGTCGAGCGTATTTCGGAATCACGGACATCGAATTCATCCCTCACTAGGCTGTCTGGCGTCCGTGGCCAGCAGATCAGCACGGCCACCGGGCCGGCCATTGATTCGAGGCACGTCGAAGACGATCTTGGGGGCGACGTGATCAAGGTCCGACTGTCCGCCATGGGACTGGCCGCCGCGCGGTTCGCGGTGTCGCCGCTGTACGAGGCGATGGGGCTGCTGCTGGCCGTACGGGCCGGCCGGGCCGGCGTCGACCTGGAGCGCCGGCGGGCCGGCATCGGCCGGGCGCTCGACCGTGGCGGCCTCGACCTGCTGGCGTCGATGGTCCTGGTGCGCCAGGGCAGCCACCACTACGTGCCGGACTTCCTCACCCCCGACCCGGTTGGCGCCGTTACGGACGAACTGCACGCCGTGGCCACCACCGACACCGTGCGCGTACAGGCTGAGTTGGACATCCTGACCACCGGCCGTGAGCTCGGCGGCGAGAGCGGCATCGTCGGACGGGAGTTGCCCCGGCCGGTGGCCGACGCCGTGCAGACCGGTGAGCGGCAGTTCGCCGAACGTGTGGCCGACGAGCTCGACGTCGTGTGGCGGACTGTGCTGGCCCCGGAGTGGCCGCGCATGCGGGGCCGCCTGGAGGAAGACATTGCTGTGCGGGGCCATTCCCTTGCCCGGGAAGGACTTGCCGGCACGGTCCGGTCACTCGCGCCGTCGTTCGATCTGCACGACGGCGTGCTGACCGCCGCGAGCCCGTTCGAGGTGGACGTCACCGCCGACGGTGTCGTGTTCGTGCCCACCGCGTTCCACCGGCCGACCGTAGTCGTCGATCCGTGCCTGGGTCTTGACCGCCGATCGCCGGTCGTGCTCTACCCGGCCGTGCCGGCCACGTCACGGGGCGAGGACCTGGCCGGGGCGGTCGGCCGGACCCGGGCGCGGCTGCTGGACGAGCTGGCCGCGCCCCGGTCCACCAGTGAGCTGGCCGGCCGCCTCGGGCTCAGCGCCAGCACGGTGTCGTACCACCTGCAGGGCCTGCTCCGCGCCGGCCTGATCACCCGCGTCCGACGCTCACGGACGGTCTACTACCACCGCTGACCAGCGCTACGCGCGCCACATGCGCTTCTCACTTGGCAGCTGACGCCAAGTGAGAAGCGCATGTGGCGCCGCTGATCAGCTCTTGGTGGCCAGGGAACGCAGGAAGAAGGCGACGTTGGCCGGGCGCTCGGCCAGGCGGCGCATGAAGTAGCCGTACCACTGGTCGCCATAAGGGACGTAGACCCGCAGGGTCTTACCGGCGGCGGCGAGTTCGCGCTGCGCGTCGGGGCGGACGCCGTAGAGCATCTGGTGCTCGTAGGTGTCGGGGGTGCGGTCCAGCGACTCGGCCAGGTCGGCGGCGATGGCCACCAGGCGCGGGTCGTGCGAGGCGACCATCGGGTAGCCGTCGCCGGACATGAGGATCTTCAGGCAGCGCACGTAGGACCGGTCGACCTCGGACTTGTCCTGGTACGCAACGGTTTCCGGCTCCTTGTAGGCGCCCTTGCACAGCCGGACGCGGGAGCCGGCGCCGGACAGGTCGCGGCAGTCCTGCTCGGTCCGCCGCAGGTACGCCTGGAGCACGGCGCCGGTGGACGGGAAGTCGACCCGCAGGTCGGCGAGGATGCCCAGGGTGGAGTCCGTGGTGGTGTGGTCCTCCATGTCCAGCGTCACCGTGGTGCCGACGGCCGCGGCCGCCTCGCAGATCAGCCGGGCGTTGTCCAGGGCGATCTTCTCGCCGTCCTTGGGCAGCGACTGGCCGACGGCCGACAGCTTCACCGACACCTCCGCGCCGGCGGACAGCCCGGTGTTGCCCAACTCGGCCAGCAGCCGCTCGTAGGCGTCCACGGTC
>DATJJB010000748.1:0-3677 GCA_035492655.1 Kutzneria sp.
CGGAAGTCACGGTCGGGGCCGATGGCGTCGACGGAGGAATGGCCGAGGACGGCGGCGACCCGGGCGCGGACGAGGTCGAGGACGAAACGGAGCTGGTCCACTTCGGACAGACCGGCGATACGGTCAGCCAGCCCGACGGCAGCGGAGGGCTTGACCGCGGCACGAACGGGAGTGCGGACGAGACCCCGGAGCAGGGCCGGGATCTCGTCGGTGCGGTTACGGAGGGCGGAGCTGTCGATCCGCACGGGCACGACAACGGCACGGTCGGCGGAGACGCCGGCGTCGAACAGGGCAAGACCTTGCTCGACGGACAATGCGGGCAGACCCTGACGGGCCATCCGGGAAAGATCGGCCTCGGCGAGGTCGGCGCCGAGACCGACACCGGAGTCCCAAAGCCCGAACGCCAGCGAGGTGGCGGGCAGACCCTGTGCCCGACGGTGCTGGGCTAGGGCATCAAGGAACACATTGCCGGCGGCGTAGCTGGCCTGCCCGGCGGCGAGCACGAGCCCGCCGGCGGACGAGAAGAGCACGAAAGCCTTGAGGTCGCTGGTCAACTCGTGCAGATGCCAGGCGGCGTCGGCCTTGGCCGCGACGGTGGTCTCGAAACCCTCGTCGGTGACGTCGCCGATCATGGCGTTCTCGGCGGCCGCGGCGGCGTGCACAACGGCGGTGAGCCGCGGAATCCCGGCCAGCAGGGCAGTAACATTGTTGCGGTCACTGACATCGCAGGCTTCTACGGTCACGGAAGCGCCCAGCTCGGCCAACTCGTCACGCAGGGATGCCGCACCGGGTGCGTCGAGACCTCGACGGCTGGTCAGTACCAGGTTGCGAACACCGTGTTGGGTAACGAGGTGCCTGGCGATGAGTGCGCCGAGGCCACCGGTGCCGCCGGTGATCAGCACGGTGTCGTCGGCCGACCACGGCGTCGACCCGTCGGCGGCGACAGCGGTGAGGCGAGGCACCACCAGCGAACCGTTGCGGACGGCGATCTCCGGCTCGCCGGACGCGAGGGCATGCGGCAAAGCGTTGTCGGAGGCGGAAGTCCCGTCCACGTCGACGAGCTTGAACCGGCCAGGGTTCTCGGCCTGGCCGGCCCGGAGCAGACCCCACACGGGAGCCTGGTCGAGGTCGACGTCCTCGCCGGTGGCCCGAACGGTGACAACGGCCAGCGTGGAGTCGGCGAACCGGTCGTCGGCCAGCCATTCGCGGGCGATGCCGAGCACGTGCTTGGCGGCAGCTCGGAAGTTGTCAACTGCGGGCACCACTGTGACGACGAGCTCCGGCACTACGTCCATATCGGACAGTGACGGGAAAGCTCTACCCAGCCCCAGGTCCGGGCCGATCACGGCGACGGAGCCGAGGGGCGCGGTCGGGGTGGGCACGGCAATCCAGTCGATGCCGTACAGGGAATCGGTGCCGGCGCTGAGCTGCTCGGCGGACACGGCCCGGGACACGAGCTCGGCGACGGTGAGGACCGGCTGCCCGGCCTGATCGGCGATCCGCATGGACGACACCTCGTCGCCACGGACCTGCCGGATCCACACCCGCAGCGCGGAAGCACCCGTGGCGTGCAGCGTGACGCCGTTCCAGGAGAACGGCAGCAGCGTGGCCCCCTCGCCGCTGTCGTCGACGAGGTCGGCGTGCATGGCGGCGTCGAGCAGGGCAGGGTGCAGGCCGAACCGGTCGGCTTCGGCCCCCTCGGGCAACTGTACTTCGGCGTACACATCGTCGCCGTGCCGCCACGCCGCCTTCAGGCCCTGGAACACCGGGCCGTAGCCGTAGCCACGGTCGAAGAGCAGCTCGTACGCCCGGTCCAGGTCGATCGGTGTGGCCTCGGCCGGCGGCCACGTGGAGAGGTCGAAGTCCGGGGTCACGGCCTCGGCGGTCAGGATGCCGGTGGCGTGCCGGATCCAATCGCCCTCGGCCTGCGAGTGCGCGCTGACCGAACGGCGGCCGCTCTCGTCGGCGGCGCCGACGACGACCTGCACGGTGACGCTGCCGTGCTCGGGCAGGATCAGCGGCGCGGCCAGCGTCAGCTCCTCGATCACCTCGCTGCCGACATGCCGGCCGGCGTGGCCGACCAGCTCCACGAAGCCGGTGCCGGGGAACAGGATGCTGCCGAGGATGTCGTGATCGGCCAACCACGGCTGCACATCGACGGCGAGTCGGCCGGTGAGCACGAGGCCGCCGGTGTCGGGCAGCTCGACGACGGCGTCGATCAACGGGTGCTCGCTGGTGCCGAAGCCCTTGACGCTGCGAGTGCCGGCCTGGAGGTCGGACCAGTAGCGTTGGCGCTGGAAGGCATAGGTGGGCAGGTCGACCGGCCGAACGTCGAGGCCGGCGAAGAACTCGGTCCACTTCACGGGGACGCCGTGGGCGAATGCCTTGGCCACGCCGGCGACCAGCTCGTGCTCCTGCGGCTTGTCCTTGCGCTGCAAGGCGACGAAGACGCTGTTCTCGCCGGCGACGCAGCCAGCGCCCATGCCGGCGAGCACAGCGTCAGGACCGATCTCTACGAACCTCGTGACGTTCTTGGACTCCAGGGTGCGAATGGTGTCGCAGAACCGGACCGCCTCGCGGACGTGCCGGACCCAGTACTCGGGGTCGGTCCACTGCCCGCCGCCGGCCGAGGCCGGCACCACCGGAATCGTCGGCTCGCGGAAGGCCAATCCGGCGACGACCTGCCGGAACTCATCGAGCATCGGCTCCATGAGCGGCGAGTGGAACGCGTGCGAGACCTTGAGCCTGGTCGTCTTGCGGCCCCGCGCATCGAACTCCGCCTTGATGGCCAGCACAGCGGCCTCATCGCCGGAGATCACCACCGACTGCGGACCGTTCACCGCCGCGATGCCCACCCCGTCGACCAGCGCGACCTCGTCTTCAGTGGCCTGCAGAGCGACCATGGCACCACCGACCGGCAACGCCTGCATCAGCCGACCACGAGCACTGACCAGCGTCTTCGCGTCCTCCAGCGACAGCACACCGGCGACATGGGCGGCAGCGATCTCACCGACCGAGTGACCAGCCACAAAGTCTGGCCGCATGCCCCACGACTGAACTAAACGGTACAGAGCAACCTCAAACGCGAACAACGCCGGCTGAGCACTACCGGTCTGATTCAACAACTCCTGATCAGAACCCCACACCACACCGTTCAGTTCAGGCGCGACCGCCGCATCCCACGCCTCAGCAAACACCGGAAACCGCTCATACAACTCCCGCCCCATACCGATCCGCTGCGAACCCTGACCCGTGAACAAAAACGCGGTCAGACCCTGGGCGCGAGCAACAGCATGGTTGGTGCCATCGGCGATCGACGCAAGGCCGGTCGCCGCCGACTCCCGGTCGGATGCCACGACGACACCACGATGCTCGAACGGGGTCCGGGTAGCGGCCAGCGAGTACGCGATGTCGGCGAAAGGCGCGTCGACCGAGGACAGCCCGACAGCGTTGGCGGCCAGGGCCTCGGGCGTCTTGCCGGTCACGATCCATGGCAGGAGCCGCGACACCGGCGTCCGCTCGGTCGGCTCGTCGGCCGACGCCTGCTCGATGATCACGTGGGCGTTGGTGCCGCCGAGGCCGAACGACGACACGCCGGCTCGGCGCGGCCGGTCGACCGCCGGCCACGGGCGGGCGTCCGCAAGCAACGCGACGTTGCCTGCGCTCCAGTCCACCTG
>DATJJB010000749.1:0-4121 GCA_035492655.1 Kutzneria sp.
TCGGCCGAGCTGGACGTCACGGACGTCGGCGCGGTGGACGACGCCGTGTCTTCATTCGCCCGCGCGGCCCGGGATGCCGGCCTGAAACCCGTGCTGGTCAACGCTTCCGCGCACACTGCCGTGGACGCCGCGGAGAGCGAGCCGGAGCGGGCGTACGCGATCAATGCCGCCGGCGCCGGGCGGCTGGCCAAGGCGGCGGTGGTCAACGGCGTGCCGATGTTGCACGTGTCCACCGACTACGTGTTCCCGGGCGACGGCACACGGCCGTACGAGCCGGGCGACCCGACGGGGCCGAAATCGGTGTACGGCAAGAGCAAGCTGGCCGGCGAGGAGGAAGTGCTCGGGGCCGGGGAGCGCACCTGGGTGATCCGGACGGCCTGGGTGTACGGCGCGACCGGCGGCAACTTCGTCAAGACCATGGCCAAGCTGGAGGGTCAGCGCGAGACGCTGTCCGTTGTGGACGACCAGCGCGGCTCGCCGACCTGGTCGGCCGACCTCGCGGCCGGGCTGCTGGAGTTGGCCGGGCTGGTGGCCGGCGAGCACGCGCCGACGCAGCGGGTGTTGCACGGCACCAATTCCGGCGAGACCACCTGGTACGGCTTCACCCGGGCGATCTTCGAGGAGTTGGGCGCGGACCCGGACCGGGTGACGCCGTGCACCACGGCCGACTTCCCGCGTCCGGCGCCGCGACCGGCGTACTCGGTGCTGTCCGGCGCGGCGTGGGCCGCCGCCGGCCTCACGCCGCTACGCCCCTGGCGGGAAGCCCTGGCCGCCGCGTTCGCCACCGTCGGCACCCAGCTCCGGCCCTGATGTGAAGTTGGGAAGGGACCATTCCTCCACTCCGAGTGGAGGAATGGTCCCTTCCCAACTTCAGTGCTTGGCTTGGCGGTAGGCGTCGAGGGTTCGCTCGGCGCAGTTGCGCCAGGTGAACACCGAGGCATGGGTCCGCCGCGCCGCCAGCACGTCGGCGGTCGGCGGGTCCTCCAGGGCCGAGACCATGGCGGCGGACAGCGCTTCCGCGTCGCCGACCGGCACCAGGTGGGCCTGGTCGCCCGCGACCTCGCGCAGCGCCGGCACGTCCGAGCACACCACGGGCACGTTGCAGGCCAAGGCTTCCAGCACCGGCAGCCCGAAGCCCTCGTCCCGGGACGGCAGGACAAGGGCGGCCGCCCCGGCGACGACGCTGCGAAGGTCCACATCGGACAGATAGCCGGCGGTCCGCACCCGGTCCCCGTCGGCGTGGTGCCCGGGGCCGACGAGCAGCAGCGGGGGCAGCGACGGCGTGGCGGCGTGCGCCTCCAGCAGTGTCGGCAAACCCTTGCGAGGACCGTCGGAACCGACAAAAAGCAGATACTCGGACGGCAGCTTCAACCGCGTCCGCAGTGAGTCGCTGGCCGGCCGGGCGGCGAACCAGGCGGGGTCGACACCCAGCGGCGTCACGACGATCCGCTCGGCCGGGACGCCGAGCCGTTCGGTCACGACGTTGGCCACGGCCTGGGTCGGCGTGCACACCACGTCGGCCCGACGCGCGCATTTCCGTACCAGCTCGGGAAGTTCCCGGTCGCTGGGCGGCAGTTCGTCGACGGCGTCGAGGAAGTCCAGGTCGTGCACGGTCATCACGCCGCCGGCGAACAACGCCGGCGGCAGCACGAAGTTGGTGCCGTGCACCACATCGGCCAGCCCGGCGTAGATCTCCACCGGCGGGAACGAGGAGTTGACCCAGCACTTGCGCAGCAGCCGCGCCGGCACCGGCATGCCCCGGGCCCGAACCCCGTGCGGCAGCACGGATCGCAGCCCGCGCCAGCCGCGGAAGGTGTAGGCCACGGCCCGCACGTCCACCTCGTCCGGCATGGAGGCGAGCTCCTCGGCCAGCGCGGCGGTGTAGCGGCCGATTCCCGTGCGCTGCCCGAGCAGCGGCGTGCCGTCCAGCAGCACCTTGAGTCGATCAGCCACGGGTCAGCCGGATCACTCGCCCGGCCGCGCGACGCGCCAGCTCGGCCGGCCCGCCCGCGGTCAGGTACTCCCGCACCAGCCCGATGTCCCTACGCAGCGTGCCCACCGCGCCCAGCGGCTCCTCCCGCACCAGCGGGCCGGCCGCCACCAGCCGGTCGGCGGCCGGGTGCGGCGAGCGGCAGAACTCCACCAGCGGCGCCAGCACCACATCCCACGTGAACCGCTCCCGCACCACCGCTATCCGCTCCCGACACCCGTCCGCGAACTCCTCGTCGTAGAGCACACGCTCCAACGCGGCGGACAGTTCATGCGGATTCTCCGGCGGCACCACCACGCCGAGCTTTTCCCGACGGATGAGATCGGCGAACGAGTCACCGTCCGTGGTCACGATCGGCAGCCCGGCCCACAGGTAGTCCAGCACCCGCGTGCGGAACGCGAACGTGGTCTCCACGTGCTCGAAGTGCGTGGTCACGCCGCAGTCGCCGTCCAGCAGCCAGTTCTGCCGGTCGGCGTAGGGCACCCACTGCTCGTTGAAGAACACGTGCGTGCCGGCCAGGCCCAGCCGGGCGGCCAGGCTGCGGGTGCGGCCGGCGATGCCCATGTCGGGCACCTCCGGGTTGGGGTGGCGCATGCCCATGAAGAACAGCCGCACGTCGTCGTGCCGGGCCCGCAGCCGGTCGACGGCGTGCACCAGGGTCAGCGGGTCGAACCAGTTGTATACCCCGCCGCCCCAGACGATCACCTTGTCCCGCGGGGAGATCCCGCCGACCACACCCTTGATCGCCGGCGCGGTGCGCTGCGCCGGCTTGGCCGGCAGTCCGAACGGGACCTCGGCGATCAGCGAGCGCGTGGTCGGGTCGGCGTCGTAGACCTGCGGGGTGAGCCGGCCGATGGCGGCCAGGTGGCCGAGCCAGAAGTGCCGCTGCCGGTCGGAGGCGCAGAGGAAGAAGTCGCCCCGCTTGAGCTGGTTGTTCAGCACGTTGGTGACACCGACGACGTCCTTGGCCCGCTTCTCGTCGTTGCCGCCCTTGGCCTGCTCCAGCAGCTCAAGGTGCATCGGGTCGTAGACGTCGCAGACCACGATCTTGGGGGAGCCCGGGTGCTTGAGGCTCTGCACCATCTCCAGCACGTGGCCCTGCAACACGATCACGTCGGCCCAGTCGACGTGATCGAGCAGGCCGCGCACCGTGGACTGGGCGACCGGGAAGGTCGCGGCCGGCGGGTCGCAGCGTTTGTTGGTGGAGACCAGCCGCACGTCGTGCTCGCCGGCCAGCGTCTCGGCCATGTGCCAGGCCCGGATGGCCGGCCCGGCCATCTGCTCGGACAGCGCGTCGCCGGTGATCACCAGCACCCGGCGCGGCCGACCGAACGGCTCGTCCAGGCCGAACGCGTCGACCAGTGCCTCGTGCGCGGCCAGGTAGCGCTCCAGCGGGTAGGCCGGCTCCATCGCCTTGCGCATCAACGGGATCAGGTCGGCGTCGGTGCGCACACGGGCCGCCTGCTCGGCCTTGCGGGACTCGGCCAGCGACGGCAGCAGCTCCACGAACTGGTCGATGGCCAACAGCCCAGCCAGCGTTTCCCGTGGTACGGCAACGGGTTCCGTATCCTGGGCCCGGTCCGCCGGCCGCCTGGTGATCTCCAGCTGGGTGGCGTCAACGTTGCCCCGCGCGGTGGCCCGGCGCACGGCCAGCGCCATCGCCGCCGGCATCGCCCTGGCCAGGGTCTCGTCCGAGAGATTCTTGTACATCGCGGCGAGTGCGTTGCGCTCCAACAGGAAGTACTCGCGCGAGGAGTCCACATCGGACATCGAGGCATGGTGACGGTGGTAGGCCACCGACTTCGGCTCGTAGCGCACCCGCCAGCCGCGCAGGTTCAGCCGCCAGCCCAGGTCCACGTCCTCGTAGAACATGAAGAAGCGCTCGTCGAAGCCGCCGAGCTCGCGGAACAGCTCGGCCCGCACGAACAGCGCCGAGCCGGTGCCGAACAGCACGTCCCGGGCGACGTCGTGGCTGCCGTCGTCGGGCTGCCCGGCGAACCGCTTGTAGCCCATGCCGAACCAGGTCAGGCCGCCGTCCACGAAGTCGATCAGCTTGCCGTCCCAGTCCAGCACCTTGCTGGCGACCGCGCCCACGGTGGGCTGCGCGCGCAGCGTCTCGACCGCGGCGGCG
>DATJJB010000750.1:0-5580 GCA_035492655.1 Kutzneria sp.
GCCTTCTCCATCGGCACCTGCTGATCAAGCAGCATCCCGAAGAGGAGCGCGAGGAAATCACTGGCGAGGAGGGCGTCGGCCTCGGGTTCCTGGGCGAGACACACCGTGCGAGTCACGGCCGGAGTGTCTCATATCGACGCAGCGGTCGCCCGGGCGTGGCTGGGGGCGCGGAAGGGTCGGGCTGCTCGGCGAGCCAGCCGGTCGGTTTCGGGGTGACGGGCCTCGGAGCCTGGCGGCGGGGAGTGCCGGGTTCGTCAGTCGACCCGCCATACCCAGGTGGTCCGCTCGTAGAGCGGGCGGAAGCCGGCGCGGAGCATGTTGTGCAGCGAAGAGTTGTGCTGGCCCGGCTGCTCCGCGCCGGTCTCGGCGACCAGCCACTCGCAGCCCTCGGCCGCCGCGGCGTGGGCACGGGCGGCCAGCAGCGCCGACTGGGCACCGCGACGTCGGGCGTCGGGAAGCGTTGCGGCGCCGAACATGTCGCCGCACTCGCCGTTCACGTACAGGCTGGCGATCGCGATGATCCGGTCGCCGTCGTAGGCCGCGTAGTTGCCCCAGTTCGGCCGGCCGACGGCGGCCGCGCCCATGCCGACCATGCCCTCGTCGGTCATGCCGTACGTGCTCATCATGACCGCCGCCCACTCGCCGGCCCGCGACGGGTCGACCAGCTCGACCCGCGGGCCTTCGACCGGGGCGTCCAGCACCCGGCCGACCTCGTAGCCGAGCTTGACGAACGTGGCCCCCTCGACCAGGCCGAGCTTGGCGGCGATGGCCGCCCAGTCGGCCGGCAGCTCGGACGGCGCGATCAGGATCGACGCCGCCGTCACGCCCTGCTCACGGTAGAAGTCGCAGATCTCGGCGACCGCGTCGGCCGTCACCGGCGTGTCGTCGCCGAAGCCGCCGGCTCGGTTCAGGAACCGGGTGGAGTCGCCGCGGATGGCCAGCGCGGTGGCCGACCCGACCCGTTTGACCGCGATTCCCAGCTGCTGGCGCACCGCTGCCGGTGCACCGCCGACGAAGTCGGCGTATGCCCCGATCTCGGTGCGCTCGGCCAGGGCGACGGGAATCTCCATACTTGACTGTCTAGTTCGGACTCTTCGGCACCGCAAGGCCACTGGCCCGGACGGCCGGAATACCGTGGCCGTCCGGGCAGCGGTCAGAGAGCGCCGATCGCCTCGCAGGCCTTGCGCACGCCGTCGCCGTAGGCCGGATCGGCCTTGGCGCAGTTGGCGATGTGCTTCTCGATGGTCGCCGCGCGGGCGCCCTTGATCGCCCGGGCGGTGTTGTCGAACAGGGCCTGCTGCTGGTCGCCGGTCATCAGCCGGAACAGGTCGCCGGGCTGCTGGTAGTAATTGTCGTCGTCGGCCCGGAAGTCGAAGCGGTCGGCGGTGGCGCCGACGGCCTGCGCCGGGTCGGCGTACGTCGGCTGCTCGGCCCAGCGGCCGAAGTTGTTCGGCTCGATGCCCGGCACGCCACCCTGGTTGCCGTCGACGCGCATGGCGCCGTCCCGGTGGTAGGTGTTGACCAGGCCGGCGGCCCGCGGGTAGTTGACCGGGATCTGGTGGTGGTTCACGCCGACCCGATAGCGCGCCGCGTCGCCGTAGGAGAACAAGCGGCCCTGGAGCATCCGGTCGGGGCTGAACGAGATGCCCGGCACGAGGTTGGCCGGGGTGAACGCGGCCTGCTCGACATCGGCGAAGTAGTTGTCCGGGTTGCGGTTCAGGGTCAGCTCGCCGACCTCGATCAGCGGGTAGTCCCGCTTGCTCCACACCTTGGTCAGGTCGAACGGGTGGAACCGGTAGCCGTCGGCGTCGGCCTCGGGCATCACCTGCACGTACAGTGTCCACTTGGGATGGTCGCCGCGCTCGATCGCCTCGTACAGGTCACGTCCGTGCGACTCGCGATCGCCGGCGATCACCTGGCCGGCCTGTTCGTCGGTCAGGTTCTCGATGCCCTGCCGGGTACGGAAGTGGAACTTCACCCAGTGCCGCTCGCCGGCCGCGTTGATCAGGCTGAAGGTGTGCGAGCCGAAGCCGTGCATGTGCCGGTAGGACCTGGGAATGCCGCGGTCGCTCATCACGATGGTGACCTGGTGCAGCGCCTCGGGCAGGTTCACCCAGAAGCCCCAGTTGTTCTCCGGGTCGCGCAGGTTGGTGCGGGGGTCGCGCTTGACCGCGCGGTTCAGGTCCGGGAACTTGAGCGGGTCGCGGAAGAAGAACACCGGGGTGTTGTTGCCGACGACGTCCCAGTTGCCTTCCTTGGTGTAGAAGCGCACCGCGAAGCCCCGGATGTCCCGCTCGGCGTCGGCCGCCCCGCGTTCGCCGGCGACCGTGGAGAAACGCAGGAACAGCTCACACTCGTTGCCCACCGCGCCGAACAGCGCCGCCTTGGTGTACCGGCTGATGTCGCCGGTCACGCGGAACGTGCCGAAGGCGCCCGAGCCCTTCGCGTGCATGCGGCGCTCCGGGATCACCTCCCGGTCGAAGTGCGCCAGTTTCTCCAGGAACCACAGGTCCTGCAGCAGCATCGGCCCCCGCGGGCCCGCCGTCAGGCTGTTCTGGTTGTCCGCCACCGGCGCACCGGCCGCCGTCGTCAGCGGCTCGGTGTTCTCGTCGAAAGCCATCTCGCCTCCCAGGGGTCTGAGCCCACCTCAGCACCAAGTCTGGAATGAGTCAAGAAAACGAGTGGATCCAGACAAGCTGGTGTCCTGATCGGTGGGGCAGACGGCGAGCGAGCCGATGGACCGGCTTTCCGACGCGTCCGGAGCCGACAGCTGACCGACAGGTTCTGCCCAGGAAACGCCGATGATCGGTCGCAATGGTGGAGATATGACCGTTTCCACCGCCGTCTCCCGGCTCGGCGTCGCGGCGCTGGCCGTCGGGGCCGCGCTGATCGCGCTGCTCGGTGTGCTGCCCTCGGACGTGCCGGTGAGCGTGCTGCGGCAGACGATCAGCCAGTACGGCCTCACCGACAACAGCTGGATCTTCAACGCCGCCGTGCTGCTGGTGGCGGCCGGGTCGGCGGCGATCATCGTGGGGCTGCGGGCGCAGCGACGGCTGCCGACGGCGTCGACGGTGCTGGGCTCGCTGTGGGTGGTGGGCCTGCTGGTGATCGTGGCGTTCCCGAAGAACAACTGGGCCGTCAACGCCGCCGGCACGGTCGGCGGCTTCCTGCACCGGTACGCCAGCGTGGTGGCCTTCGTCTGCCTGCCGATCGCGGTGCTGCTCGCCGCCGCGAAGGCCTTCCCGGACGCGCCGGGTCGACGGACGCTGGCGCGGCTGCTGGGCTACGCCTCGCTGGCCTGGTTCCTGGCCATCCTGGCCGCGATTCCGGTCGGGGCGGCGGTCGGCGGCAACTGGTGGGAGCTCATCCCGCTCGGTCTGCTGGAACGCGGCATGGCGTTCACCGAAGTCGTCGCCCTGACCGCGTTGGCCACGCCGGTGGCACGCAGCGTGGCGCGGACCCCGGAACTCGCCACGCCGTAAGGGAACTGGCCGCTCGGGCAGTGGAATCCGGCTAGTGCGCCCGTTTCCTTGCCGGCCGTCCGATCCCACAAATACCGTCGCCAGCAATCATCGAACGGAGATCTCATGCTCACGAGATGGCTGCTGGCGTCCGCGACGGCAGCCGCGCTGGTGCTCGCGTCGGGGACGGCCGCGTCCGCCGCGGCCACCCCGCTCTACCTGTCCCTCGGCGACTCGCTGTCGGTCGGCTTCCAGCCCGACGCCCAAGGAGTCGGCCACCCGACCGCCCAGGGCTTCGACAGCGACCTGGCCCACGGGCTCAAGCTGACCGAGCTGGGCTGCCCGGCCGAGACGACCACCAGCATGATCAACGGCGGCGTGTGCACGTACCCGGGTGCGAAGTCGCAGTTGGACGCCGCGGTGAACCTCCTGACCGCACACCGCAACCAGGTCAGGTTGCTCACGCTGGTGATCGGGGCCACCGACGTGGAGAACTGCGCCACCGCGACCGGTATCGACATGACCTGTCTGGCCCAGGGCATCGGCGCGATCCAGACCAACCTGCCGGTCATCCTCGATCGGCTCAAGGCCGCCGCACCGCACGCCAAGTTCGTCGGCCTCAACCTGTACGACCCGTTCCTCGCCGCGTTCCTGCAGGGCGACGCCGGCCAACAGCTGGCCCGCCAGTCGGTGCCGCTGACCCAGCAGGTCAACGGCATCCTCGCCACGGCGTACGGCCAGCACGACATTCCGGTGGCCGATGTCGAATCGGCCTTCCACACCACGGACTTCACGCCCGGCGCGAACGGCATTCCGCTCAACGTGGCCACGATCTGCCAGGACACGTTCATGTGCGCGGCGCCGCCGGTCGGCCCGAACATCCACCCCAACCCGACCGGTTACTGCGTGCTGGCCGGCGCGGTGCTGAAGCAGCTGGTCAACCGCTGGTGAGCGCCCTGCGCCGGCACCGCTGGGTGCCGGCGCGGGTCACAGCAGCGAGGCGGCGTGTTCCAGCAGGCGCTCGAACACGGTCGGGTCGTAGGCGCCGATCACCGGATAACCGACGCCGAAACCGCCGTTCACCCAGTCCACCCGGATGCCCGGGTTGGCCTCGTCGGTGCCGTCGGCCAGGAAGACGTGCGGGCTGCAGTCGACCCGCCCCTCCCGCGCCGCCTCGTACTGGGCCATCACGTCGGCCCGGGCCCGGCCGGTGTCGAGATCCGCGGCCAGTTCCTTGACGTCGACGACATTCGTCTCCTCGGCGACGTCCAGAATCACGTGCCGCTGGCTGATGCACCGGCCCTGGGCCCAGAACGCCTTACGCAGGGCCAGATCCAGCTGCTCGCTGGCGTGCCAGCCCTGCCTCTTGGCCGCCTGCACCGCTTCCAGCGGCGGCAGCATGGTCACCGGGTACGTCCAGTCCGGCCCTTGCCACAGCCGCCAGCCGGCCTTCGGCTCCAGGCCGCCGACCACCGCCACTTCCGAGTCCACGCCGGGCCGCTCGTTCACCGTGCGGTTGAACAACTCCAGCGGGAACGCCCGGTGGTCGAAGGACAGCCGCCCCTCCAGGCCGAGCCGGCAGCGGGCCTCGTGCAGCTTGTGCACGGCCAGGTGGGCGAACGAGCAGTTCAGATCGGTGAACACGACGATCGTGTCAGGACTGCTGGGGTAGCGGGACTCGTCCATCGGACACCTCCGACCAGCGTGAGTTCAGGGCCACGTAAGCAATGGCCGTCGCGGCGAACGATGTCAGGCAGCTCAGGTCGAGTCCGCCCAACAGCTCCGCGATCGGTCCGATGTAGACGGCGTTGCCGACCGACAGCACGCCGACCACAACACCCAGCGCCATCGCGGCGATCGCCCTGGGGTTGTAACCGTTGCGGTACCAGTACCTTCCGCCGCCGCCGGTGGCGAACGTGCCGAGATCGGCCGCGTGGTAGGAACCCTGGTGGTGCCGGTAGCCGATGATCATCACTGCCGCCCACGGCGACACGGCGACCAGCAGCATGGTGACGAAGGCGGCCATCGAGTCGACGGTGTCGAACACCATGGTTCCCACGTACAGCAACACGAAGCCCAGCACCGACACCAGGATCGTGGCGAACGCCCGCGACTTGCG
>DATJJB010000751.1:0-3394 GCA_035492655.1 Kutzneria sp.
CGTCCCGTCTCCCGCCGCCGTGACCGCGTCACCGGTCTCACGGGTGGCGTCGACGATGGTGATGTCCACGTGGTCGTCGAAGTCGACGCTCGACGTGCGGCGGTCCACGACGTGCCGGGGCGCGGGAGCCGGGCCGATCACGGTGAGCGGCGCCGACGCCACGATGTCGTCGGCGGAGCGGGCCACCAGCACCTCGTACGCGCCGGGATCGACGGTGAAGGCGCCCGTGGCGACGTCCCAGTGGGCCAGCGCCTTGGACGGCAGGTGGAAGGTCAGCTCCCGGCTCTGGCCCGGATCGAGCCTTACCTTGCCGAAGTCGGCCAGCCGCAGCCGGGGCGCCTGGTAGCGGGCGTCCAGCGCACGGACGTAGAGCTGGACCACCTCGGTCCCGGCCGATGAGCCGGTGTTGGCCAGCGTCACCGACACGTCGACGGAACCGTGCTGTGCCAAGGTTTCGCTGGACAGGTGGAGGTCGCGGTAGGCGAACTCGGTGTAGGACAGGCCGTGGCCGAACGGGTAGAGCGGCGTCGCCTGGTGGTACTGGTAGGTCCAGCCCGCCTTGATGACGTCGTAGTCGAGCGGGTCCGGCAGCTCGTCGTCGCCGCGATACCAGGTCTGCGGCAGCCGTCCGGCGGGCTCGGCGTCACCCAGCAGCACGTCGGCCAGCGCGTGTCCGGATTCCTGCCCGCCGTGGGACATCCACACCACGGCGGGCAGGTGCTTGTCGGCCCAGTCCAGGGCGAAGGGGTAGCTGCTCATCACGACCAGCGCCGTCTCCGGCCGGACCTCGGCGACGGCGCGCAGCAGTGCGTCCTGCCCTTCGGGCAGTGCGGTGTTCGCGCGGTCCTGTGTCTCGCGGCCGTTGATGAGCGGGTGGTTGCCAAGCACGACGATCGCGACGTCCGCCGCCTCGGCGGCGGCCCGGGCCGCCGCCTTGCCGTCACGGAGCAGTTCGCGTTGCCAGCGTTCGGCTTTCTCGCGCGTCTCAGCGGTCACGCTGACGCGGCCGGTCTCGTCGACGCGGGCGTACTGTCCGGTGAGGACACTGCGCAGCAGCACGGCGTCGCCGTCGTCCTCAAGACGGAAGGTCTCCCGCACCTCCCAGCTCTTGATCACCTCCTGGTCGGCGAGGAGTGTGTCGTCGTCCTGGAGGCGGAGGTAGCGGCCGCTGGCGGTGTCGCGCAGGGTCAGGGCCGCGCCGCCCCAGTCGGTGACGTCGAACTCACCGAGCAGCTCGCCGGAAGTCCGCGACCGCAAGGCTATCCGATCCGATCCGTCTACAACGGACACATAGTCGACGCGCTCCGAGAGGCCGGTCGCCACGGTGACCTGGTACGGCAAGGTGCCGCTGTACCAGTCCTCGCACAGCGTGTCCGCCAGGGGCCCGACGACCGCCACTCGTGCCGCGGCCAAGGGCAACAGGCCGTCGTTGCGCAGCAGCACAATGGACTCGGTCGCGGCGCGCCGGGCGAGCTCGCGGTGCTCGGCGCAGTCGATCACCTCGGGGCCGATGGCCGCGTACGGGTCGAGATCGACGTCGAACTCGCCGAGCCGGAACCGGACCAGCAACTGCCGTCGCACCGCCCGATTCACGTCCTCCTCGCTGATCAGGCCGCGGGCCAGCGCCTCGCGCAGCCGGCCGACCGGGACGTCGCTGTCCTCGTTGTGGTCGGTGAAACTGTCGATGCCGGCCTTCAGTGCGGCTGCGTGGGACTCGGCGTGGTCGTCGAAGTAGTGCTCGGGGTCGACCAGGTTCGACGGCGCTTCGGCGTCGCTGACCACGAACAGCTCGTCGTCGGTCCAGCGGCGCAGTTCGGTCTCGATGAGTGGGCTGACGTGGCAGGGTCGGCCGTTGACCAGGTTGTAGGCGGCCATGGCCCCGGTGGCCGCGCCGGCCTCGACGACCGGCCGGAAGGCGGCCAGGTCGTACTCGTGCAGCACCCGGGGCCGCAGGCCGGAGGAGGTGGTGCAGCGGTCGTTCTCGTTGTTGTAGGCCAGGAAGTGCTTGAGCACCGGGGCCGTCCGCAGGAACCGGGGGTCGTCGCCGGCGAGGCCGCGGCAGTAGGCGATCGCGAGGCGCGAGGTGTGCTCGGGGTCCTCGGAGTAGCCCTCCTCGTTGCGTCCCCAGCGCGGGTCGCGCAGCAGGTTCACCACCGGGGCCCACGCCTGGAGGCTGTGCGGCGCGGTGCCGGCGGAGGGCGTGCGGTGGTGGTGGAAGGCGCGCTGTTCGACGGAGGTGGCCTGCGCGACGGCCCGCACCAGCTCCTCGTCCCAGGTCGCGCCCAGGCCCACCGCCTGCGGGAAGACGGTTGCCGCGCCGAGCCAGGCGACGCCGTGCAGGGCCTCGGTTCCGGTGCGGAACGCGGCCAGGCCCACGCGGGGCACCGCCGGCGCGTGCTGGTGCAGCATCGCGAGCCGCTCGTCGAGGGTGAGCCGCTCGATCAGGTCGTCGATGCGCTTGCCCAGCGGTAACTCCGGGTCGCGGTACGGCAGCCGCTCGGTGGCGGACACGGACGGGGAACTCACGTGGCAAACCCCTCGCTGAAGTCCGGAAGTCAAGCGGTTCGAACCGTGACATGTGGACCCGCCGTTGTCAATCTCCTTTAACAGTGCGGAATTCGGACTCGTCGAACGTTTGTCGAACCCGAGATGTGGCGCTAGTCTCACCACCAGTTCAAGCGCTTCGACACTTCAATGGGGAAGGGCGCCGCACCATGGGCATCGAGTTGAATCGCAGACACTTCCTGAGCGCTGCCGCCTCGGTCGCGGGTCTGGCCGCGGCGGCGCCCCTGCTGTCCGCGTGCAGCGGCGGCGGCAGCCAGAACGCCACCGTGAACAGCGCGTCGGGCCTCCAGGCGGCGCTGCCCGCCTACGTGCCGAGCACGCCGGTCAAGCCGGACTTCCCGTCCGTGGCCGGCGGTCCTGACGTGATGACCGACCCCGGTTTTCTCACCTATCCGGCCGATCCGGTCGCCACCGTCTCCGGCAAGCCGGGCAAGGGCGGCAGCTACACCGCGGTCACGCCGCTGTGGGGGACCGTGCCGACCGCGGGGAACTCCTTCTACGAGGCCATGAACGCGGCGCTGGGCGTCACCCTCACGATGAAGCCGGCCGACGGGAACACCTACAACACGATCGTGCCGACCATGACGGCGGCCCGGCAGCTGCCGGACTGGATCAACCTGCCGAGCTGGTGGAACTCCAACTTCAACGTCGGCGAGCTGGCCGGCACGCAGCTGGCCGACCTGACGCCGTACCTGGCCGGCGACAAGATCAAGAAGTATCCCAACCTCGCGGCCATCCCCAGCGCCGCGTGGCGGGTCGGGGCCTGGGGCGACAAGCTGTACGGCATTCCCTGCTTCTCCAGCGGGTTCACCGTCGCCGGCGGCCTGTT
>DATJJB010000752.1:0-17292 GCA_035492655.1 Kutzneria sp.
CGGGTCGATCCAGTACTGCGGCGGACGCGGCTTGACGGTGCCACCCGGCGGCTGGCGGTGCTCCCGCTTGTGCACGTTGACGAACCACAGCGGCGGGGGCGGCGGCAGCGGACGGTGCTTGACGACGGGACGACCGCCGCCACGGCCACCGGGACTGCTGGGTTTGCCGTGGGTTCCTGGCGTGCCCGGGGTGCCGTGAGTGCCGGGCTGTCCGGGGCCGCCGCTGTGATAGCCATCGCGCGGGTTGCAGTGGTAGCTGTTCGAGTGGGCGCAAGGGTCGTGCGCCCAGTCGTAGCGGATCTGGTCCGGACACGCGTAGCCCTGGCTGTCGCGCATCGAGTCGCCACAGCCGGAGACCGTCGCCGGCGTGCACTCCGAGGTGCCGGTGAACTGCCGGAAGATCGATTCAAGGACCGAGAGAGCCCAATCCTCCTCGTCACGGGGAATGTGGTCGTAGTCCGGCCCGCAGATCAGTGGCGTCCAGTGGTGGCCGTCCGGGTCGGTGCCGTCGAGCGGATCGGTGTCGCCGTAGCCGAACCGATTGCCGGCCGCGGTGTTCCAGCTGTCCCGGCTGGTGAACTGGCCACTCGCCGGCGAGTACCACCGTGCGCCCATGTCGACCTGGCCGGTGCCGGAATCCGTCCAGCTGCCCTGGAAACCGAGCGCCGAGGTGTCGCCGCTGGATGACGTGACCGTGCCGAACGGGTCGTAGTTGCGCAGCCCGTCGGTGGCGCCGCCGAGGTATCGACCGACGACGTCCCCGTGCTGGTTGGTGAACAGGCTCTTGCCGGTGGTGGCCCCGACTGCCTTGTCCGACAACGGGGTGCCGTCCGGCAGCCGGCTGACGACCCGGTTTCCGTCGGTGACCACGTTGTTGCTCAGGCCGTCGTAGCCGAACGCCGTCCCGTTGCGCGTGGCCACCCGGTCGAGGCTGTCGTACTGGTACTGCATCGCCCCGCTGGTGATCTGCCGGTCGAAGGCGTCGAACGTGGCGGCGCTGGTGTTTCCGTTGGTGGTGGTGGACTTCAGGGTGCCGCGAGCGGTGTAGGCGTAGGTGGCACCGTTGCCCGACAACAGCTCGTTGCGCTCGTCGTAGCTGAAGGTCTGGCCGCCGACCGAGGTGCGGTTGCCGGCGTCGTCCCAACCGTAGTTGGTGGTCCTGCTGGTCGGGTCGGTCCACGAGCTGAGCCGCCCGGCGCCGTCGTAGCTGTAGGAGTTGTCGGCCGACTTGCCGACCGTGAGGTCCGAGCGGGACTTCAGGTTGTCGTCCAGGTCGTAGCCGTAGGTCTCGCCCAGCCGGGTGATCTGCGTCGAGCCGTCGGGGCTCTGCTGCAACTGGTCGGAGGCCAGCCGGCCGAGCGGGTCGTAGCCGATGACCCGCTGGGTGTTCTGGGCGACGGCCCGGTCGGTGATCGAGTTCAGCTGCCCGCCGCTGTTGTAGCCGTAGTCCATCGTGCGGCCGGTCACCGGGTCGGTGACCCAGGCGAGCCGATCAGCCTTGTCGTAGCCGTACTTGGTGGTGCCGACGGTGTCCTTTCTGGACTCCATGGCGCCGTCGCCGTAGTAGGTGTACGAACCCGAGGTCGCCGGCCCCTGGTAGGTCAGCACGTTGCCGCGGTCGTCGTAGGTGTAGATGGTGTCGCCGCCAGGACCGCCGACCTTGGTGATCCGGCCGGCCAGGTCGTAGCCGACGGTGCGGTCCGAAGTGGACGCCTCGGCGCCGGTGCCGGTCTGCTGGTACACCCGGCCCTGGGCGTCGAAACTGCTGGTGCGGACGACGCCGCCGGGCTCGGTCCGGGTGACGGCCTGCTGGGCCGCGTCGTAGGTCGTGGTGCGGGTGCGGTCGGCCAGGGTGGGCGCGGCGGCGGTGGCCGGATCGATGGTCGATTCGGCCAGACCCCAGGCGTTGTAGGTGAACTCGGTGGCGTGCCCGTTGCCGTCCACCACGTGCGCCTTGTTGCCGAGCGCGTCGTAGCCGATGGTGGTGGTGATCGAATGCGTGGCGTCGACCTTGGTCACCTGCTGCGAGACCCGGTTCAGCGAGTCGTAGCCGAAGGTGGTCAGCCGGCCCTCGGCCGTGGTGGTGCTGGCGACGTTGCCGTTGCCGTCGTAGCCGGTCGTGCTGGCCCGCAGTTCCTTGCCGTTGCTGGACTGCGAGGTCCGCACCGCCCGGCCGAGCAGGTCGTAGCCGGTGGTGGTGACCAGCCCGGTCGGGTCGGTCACGGTCGCCGGCCGGCCGGCGATGTCGTAGCTGGTGGTGGTGCTCCGGTTGGTCGGGTCGGTGACCTTCTTCGGCATCCCGGCCGGGTCGAAGTCGGTCGTGGTGGTGTTGTTCTGCGGAGTCGTGACGGTGGTCGGGTTGCCGGCGTCGTCGTAGCCGGTTGTCGTGGTGTAGTAGAGGGTCTGGCCGGAGGACCGGTCCACGTCGGTGGTGGTCCGCCGCTGGCCGAGGGTGTCGTAGGTGAACTGCTTGCGCGCACCCGACGGGTCCGTTGTGGACAGCAGCTCGCCGGCCCGGTCGTAGGTGTTGGTGACGACGCTGGGGGTGTCACCGACCTGCGGCAGCGTCGTGGTCAGCACATTGCCGTACGGGTCGTAGGTGTTGACGGTGACCCGCTTGAGCGGATCGGTGACCTTGAGCGCGTTGCCGGCGTGGTCGTAGTCCGTGTGCGTGGTCGCGGTGATCGGCGTGCTCGACCCCGGCGGTGTGTAGTCGGGCAGCGTGCCGTCGGTGGCCCGGCCCAGGCCGTCGCGGGCCGTCGTGGTGACGTTCCCAGCCGGGTCCTTGGAGTGGGTGACCTCGCCGAACGCGTTGCGGCCCAACGTGGTCACCCCGCGAACGTCCGGGGTGACCTTGCCGGCCCGCCACACGTCGGCCGCCGGCGTGGTGGTCGTGACCAGCTGGCCGGTGCCGTCGTAGCTGTAGAGCGTCGGCAGCTGGCGGCCGTCGGTGACGGTCGTCGGCAGCCCGCGCTCGTCGCGGATCACGGTGGTGGACACCAGTGTGTTGGCGTCGAGCCGGTCGTCCGAGCGCACGACCTGGTTGCCGGTGTCATAGCCGAACTGGGTGAACTCGGTGCGGGTCGGGTCGGCGGCCCCGGTGCGGGACACCGTCAGCTGGTTGCCGTCGAGGTCACGGGTGTAGCTGGTGGTGCGGTTGAGGCCGGCCGGGTCGAGCGTGGTCGAGGCGACGTTGCCGGCCGGGTCGAAGGTGCTGGTGGTGGTGACGCCGCCGGCCGCCACGTCCTGGGTGAGGTTGCCGGCCGGGTCATAGGACCGCTGCTCCAGCACCAGGTCCCGGCTGGCGTCGTAGTTCTTCGCCGTCACGGTGGCGAGCAGGTTGTCGCCCCAGTAGCCGTAGGTCGTGGTGCGGCCCATGGCGTCCGTGCTGACCGTGAGCCGGCCGCCCGGGTCGTACGCCTTGGTCGCCACGGTCAGCGAGGTGGCGTTCGGGTCCTGTGGGTCGACGCCGGCGCCACTGACCACTGTGGTCAGTTCGTGCCCGAGCTCGTCGGAGATCGTGGCCCAGTCGAAGCCACGCACGTCCGTGGTGGTGACGCTGAGGTTGTCCGGCGAGAACCGGACCTTCTCGATGCCGCCGTCCGACAGGGTCTTCTGCTGCACCCGGTCGTGGGCGTCGTAGACGTAGCTGGTGATGCGCGGCGCGTCACCGCCCTGGCTCACCGGCAGCGTGTCGCCGAGCGTGACCGAGGTGACGTTGCCGTCGCCGTCGTAGCCGTAGGTGGTGATCGGGGTGTGCGTGACGCCGGTGATCAGGTTCTTCACCGGCTGGCCGGTGGCCGTGGCGATCTGCGACCGGCCGTCGTAGGTGTAGGTGGTGGACGCGAAGACCGCGCCGCCGTCGTTGAGCGTGGTGGTCCTGGTCGTGCGGCCGATGTCGTCGGTGGTGCGCGTGGTGTGCAGCTTGGTCGGCGAGATCGTCTCGGCGAGATCGCCGTTGTGGTTGTAGCGGTTGGTGGTCAGCTCACCGCGGGGACCGGTGGTCGTCAGCAGCAGGCCGGCCGGCACGGTCTGGTTGTCGGCGGCCGGTTGCGTGCCGTCGGAGTAGAAGTTGACCGTGGTCGGATGCGTGGTCTGGCCGACAGGGACCGGCGCGGTGATCGTCTTCAGCCGGCCGGCGGTGTCGTAGTCGAAGGTGGTGCGGTACGTCGTGTCGGTCGGTCCGGACGACCGCGCGTCCGACTTGCTGGCGATCCTGTTCCCCCTGGGGTCCAACGGGTTCGCCGGTGCGATGTAGGTGAAGTAGGACGTGTTGCAGGAGTTCGCCGCCCGGCAGGCCTTGCGGCTGAGCACGTTGCCGCGCTCGTCGGTGGTCTGCTCGACGCGATTGTCGTTCTCGTCGACGGTCGCCGACAGGAAGCCGGCGGTGTTGTACTCCCGGCTCGTGCCGTGGCCGTTGTGCGAGGTGGTCATCAGGCGGCCGCCGTTGACCACGTCGTAGGTGTACGTCCAGTCGCCGTAGCCCTGCGGCCCGTGCAGCGTGGCCGTGCGGGTCACGTTGCCCCAGTACGGGTTGCCGTTCTGGTCCTTGAGCTGGGCCGAGGTGATCTTCGGCTGGTCGATCGTCCACTTCAGACCGGCGTGGTCGACCAGGGTGGCCACCCGGTCGTTGATGTCGTCGTAGGTCATCGTCGCGTAGACCCGGGTGCTGTCCTGCGGCAGCGTGACGGACTTCAGCTCGATGCCGGCCTGCGCGGCCCGGTAGTGGTCGGCGGCGGCCAGCGCGCCCAGCGAGTGCTGATAGAACGCGGCCTCGTCGATGTCGCCCTGGAAGTAGAAGTTGCCGTTGTTGGTCGCCGGCCAGCCCTGGCCACGGCCGGCGCCGAGCACGGCGGTGGTCTGCGCCCTGGCGTCGATCAGACCGGTGATCGGCGTGCCGACGGCCTGCCCGTCCAGGTACAGGGTCTGGCTGTTGATCGCCGTGGACAGCACGGCGTGGTGCCAGTTGCCGTCATTGACCTGCTGCGTCGTCACGACCTGGCGGGCGCCGCCCGGGTCGCGCATCGGGAAACCGCCGTAGAGGAAGCCGTCCGTGCCGACGTAGAGCACCGGCGTGGCCCGCGTCGGAGTGCCGGCCGGGAAGCCCTGGTCCTGCAACGACATCAGCGTGCCGCTGCCGGTGGTCCTGAACCACAGCTCGGCGGCCATGGACATGCTGGTGGTGGCCAGCTTGTCCGGCAGCGTGACGTACGAACTAGCCCCGTCGAAGGTGGCGGCGGTGTCGCCGGTGCCGCCGATCGCGCCCTGCGAACCGACGATCACACCGTGGCCTGCCGCGTTTTCGCCGCCCTGGTGCCAGGTCACCGCGCTGCCGAACGTCGTGTTGTCCCGCTCGTCCAGTCGCCAGTAGGCGGCGGGATTGTCGTCGGCCACCGAGCTCCGGTAGTGCGAACCCGGTTGGTACGTATAGGTTGTGCAGTTCGGCGCCGCACCCGGCGCGCACACGGAGTTCAGCTGGTCGCCGGTGTAGTTGTACTTCCACACCAACGGCGTGCCGCCCAGGCTCGGCGCCTGGGTGGCGACCGAGGTGACGTGGCTGCCGGTCCAGGTCAGCGTCAGCGTGCGGCCGCTGGTGCTGTTGGTGATCGTGCTGACGTGGTCGTTTCCGTCGTAGGTCAGCGTTTCCTGGAGGCCGGCCGGGTCGATGATCGCCACCAGGTGCTGGGCGGCGTCGAACTGCCACTGGGTGCCGGTGGAGTCCTTGAGCGTGTGGTAGGCCAGGCCGCCGCCGGTGTTGTGCACCAGCACCGTGGACTCGCCGGCCGGCGAGCCGTAGCTGCCGTCCGGGTTCAGGCCGAACCGCAGCTGCCGACCGGTCGGATAGGTCAGCACCACATTGCCGGAGCCGTCGTCGTCCTTGGCCAGCTTCATGTCCACTCTGGACGCCCAGCCGATGCCGAAGGCGGTGTCCCGGCGGGGGTCGAGGCTGTTGTAGGTGCGGCCGATGGTCAGGTCCGGTCCGACCGTGTCCACCGAGGCGTCGGTGTTCTCCAGCGTGTAGTTGCCGACCTGCGGGTCGAGGCCGGTGGCCTGGGCCGCGTCGGGCACGCCGGCCAGGTGCGAGGTGATCTCCGGCTGCGGCACCTGCGGCGTCAGCTGCAACACCGTCCAGTTCGGACTGGCGTCGACGGTGTCGTCGGACTTCACGCCCCAGTAGTAGTTCCTGGTCCAGGACAGCGTGCCGGCCGGCGGCGACCAGGTCTGCGCGCCCCACGGGGACTCCACGCAGTCCTGGGTCAGTGCCGCGTCGGTGCACAGCCGGAACTTGTAGGTCAGCCCCTTGGCCGGCCAGTTGTCCGGGTCGATGCCCTCGGCGTACAGCGTCGGCGTCAACGACTGCACGGTGGCCGGGGTCGCCGGCTGCTCGTAGTCGACCGTGGGCTTCACGTTGGTCACGTCCAGGTCGAAAACCCCGTACGGGACGGTGTAGGCCACGAAGAAGTCCTGTTTGGACGGTGTCCACATGGTCAGGAACACCTGGTACCGCCCTGGTGGCAGGGCGTACAGCGGGATCGTCATGGTGACCGACTGGCCCGGGGCCACGTCGTTCGGCATGGCCGTGCCGTTGGAGACGTAGTTGCCCGGCTGGATGACGTAGCCGAAGTTCCAGCCGTTGCTCGGCGTCCACGTGGTCGAGCCACGGTTGGTGATCCTGGCCGTGACGCTGCCGGTCTGGTTGGCCGTCGGCTGTAGCACGTCGGTGGCCTGGAAGGCCGCGCCCTCGTCGGAGTACAGCACGTCCAGGAACGGCCGGTTGTCGACCTGCTGGGCGTTGGCCGAGGCGAAGCGCATGCCGTTGCGGTCGGACTCGTCCGCCGCGCGCAGGCTGATCCCGTTGCCCATGGCCGCGCCGTGCGTCCAATCGGTCAGCACGTCCGCGTCGAACTGGAGCTTCTCCGCCGCCGGGTCGGAGCACCCCGCGGCGCCGTGGGCGAAGGTGCCCGACGCCAGCTGCCGGCCGACCTGTGCGCCGGGCCAGCGCTGGCCGGTGTTCCAGCCGGCGGTCGCCTCGTACACGTTGACCGTGCGCGGCGAGCAGGTCGTCGTCCCGACCGCCCACAGGTTCAGCGTGCCGCCGAGGATGTACTTGTTGCCCAGGTTGCCCAGGCCGAAGTGCAGGTAGGAGCGGGCGAGGGCGCCGTCGACATAGCCGGTCTGGAGGATCTCGCTCGTCGAGTCGGCGGCCCCGTTGGACTTCACGTACATGTCGTCGGCGGCGTTGTACTGGCCGGCCGACGGGTCGATGTCGACCGGGAAGGCGCGGGCCGGGTCGTGCAGCCAGTTCGTGTCCAGGGTGACGCCGAGCGTCCAGGCGTTGCCGGCCCTGGCCAGGGTGTAGTGGACCGCCCCCGAGGCGTTGTCGGCGTCCTTGGCCGTGCCGGCCGGGATGACGCCGATGACCTTCGTGCCGTCGCGTAGCTCCACCGCGCCGTCCGCGTTGAGCTGCGGCGTCAGGTTGGTCAGCGCGAGGCTGTAGCTGTAGGACGCGGGGGCCTGCGCGGTCGTCAGCAGCAGGTCTTCCTTCACGCCCGTGGTCGTCGCCTGCAGCTTGAGGTCGACACCCGGCAGCGCTGCCGGGTAGGTAACGGTCGAACCGTTAGTTTTCGCGGCGACCTTGGCCGCGTCGGTGAGGCCGTAGGCCATGGAGTGTTTGTCGTCGAAGGCCAGCTGAACCAGCTTGGCGTCGTCGGCCTTCGCGGCCACGCTGAGGTTCTGGGCGGTGGCCTTCGGCCTCAGCCGGTCACCGGCCGGGACCAGCGTCGGGTCGATGTGCTGCCAGCTGCCGTCCGGCATTTTCACGTTCGCCGGCTGGTCGTAGACCCGGATCGTGTGCGTGCCGTTCGGATTGTCGAACGTTTCCGTCGTCGCCGTGCGATCCTGCGGCCGTTCCACCGCCTTCGGATCAATCGTCGGCGCAGTCGAATGCTGCGTGACCTTCGGCGTCACGTGCTGTCGTTGGATGTCTTTCTGGGCCGCCGGCAATGGCACCGGTTTGTCCGGCACCGCGCCGGGCGGTCTGTCGGTGTTTCTGTCGGGCGCTTTGAGCGCCGCGTTGGTCGCCTGTCCCGGCTTGCCGCTCTGCTGCTCCGGCGCGGTCAGCGACGCCCCCGACGGCAGCTTGCCGTCCGCCGTCAGCCAGGAGAAGTCCACCACCTGCGTGCACAGCGGCAGCGTCACCACCGCTACCAAGGCCAGCGCGATCCCCACCAGGAGTGCACGGCGCGACGACACCCGAACCACGGCTCCGCCCCCTCACAGCCTCCGCGGTCGACCGTTGTCGGCCACCGTTCCACCCGGGTGTCTACGGGTGTCGGGACTGTTCAGCGTCGGTAGTCGGGCGCTGGACAACTAAACCTGAACAACCACAGGGCCGTTCGGCCCACCCGCTGCCGGGGGCAGAATGGACTCCGTGCTGGTCACCTCACGCTCGGCCGCCGAGTACCGGGCCATGTTCTCGCTGTCCCCCGGCGGTTCTTTCCTCGACTGCTGCGCGGGCGGAGCCGGCTTCTGCGCCGAGACCCCCGACGTCGTCGCCGTCGATCCCGCCTATGCGTTGGGCTACGAGGAGATGTCCCGCCTCGTGCGCACCGGTTTGACCGATGGCGACCGGATCATCTCGCACAACGTCGACCATTTCGAATGGTCCTGGTACGGCGACGTCGATTCTCGCGCGGCCATGCGTCTCTCCGCCGCCGACCTGTTCCTGGCCGATCTCCGCGCGCGGCCTTCTCGCTATATCGCCGCCGCCCTGCCGGATCTGCCTTTCGCCGACGATTCCTTCGACGTCGCCCTGTGCTCCCATCTGCTGTTCACGTGGGCCGACCACCTCGACGAGCAGTGGCACCTTCGGGCCCTCACCGAGCTCGTCCGCGTCGCCCGGGCCGAGGTCCGCATCTTCCCGCTCGTCCTCCAGGGCACCGGCGCGCCGATCCCCTTCCTTTCCCGCCTGCGCACCGCGCTCCCGCCGTCCGAGCTCCGCGACGTCCCCTACCGGTTCCAGCGGGGCGCCCACCAGATGTTGGTCATCGACGCCAGAACGTCTCCAACACGTCGTTGAACGGCTCCCCCACGTCCGGCACCAGGTGCGCCATCCCCTCGCACCGCACCCGCTCCGCGCCCGTCCCGTCGGCAATCGCGTCGCAGATCGCCTCGTACTGCTCCATGTGCCCGCCACTCACCGCCAGAATCGGGAAGTCCGCCTCCCGCAACGCATCCAGCCGCGGCCGCGCTTCGTCCGGCGGCCTCGCGCCCCGCAACCGCTCCGCGCCCTGCACCAACGTCGGGTGGATCGGATCCGTGAGCTCCACCGGCGCCCCCGCCAGCGGCAGGAACTCCCTCAGCACCTGCTCCGCGGACTCCGTCGACGCACACAGCGCCCGAAGCTCCGCAGCCCACCCGTCCACGACGGAATCGCCCCGCGCCAGCCACGTCGCCGGCGGCTCGACCACCGTCAGCGACAGCACCGCGGAAGGCTTCAGCAGCGCGGCATCCATGGCAACGAGGCCGCCGTACGAGTACCCGACCAGATGCACCGGCCGATCGAGCACTTCCTCCGCCAGCAACGCCGCCTCAACCTCGAAATCCTGCCGCCCCACCGCCGGCGAACGCCCGTGCCCCGGACGATCGACGGCCCGCAACCTCCAGCGCTCGGTCAACGGCCGCTGCGCCCGCCAGCACTCCCGCCCACCCAGCACCGCCCCGTGCACGAGCACGACCTCAGGCCCCTGACCCCACTGATGAACGAACATGACGACCAAGCTAGCCGCGGCGGCGCGCGCCGTTTACCCGATCGGGCACCTTGCCGAGCGTCCCACATCAGGGATACCGTCCCACATGTGGGATACGATCTCGATGGACGGCTCGCACAGCGGCTGGCCGAACTCCGCCAGCAGCGCGGCTGGTCGCTGGACGAGCTGAGCGGGCACAGCGGCATCAGCCGATCGACGCTGTCCCGGCTGGAACGGGCCGAGATCAGCCCGACCACGACCGTGCTGAGCCAACTCTGCGCGGCCTATGGGCGAACAGCCTCGCAACTGCTGGCCGAAGTGGAGGACGAGCCGCCGCAGGTGCTCAAACCCGACCACCAACCGGTGTGGCGGGACGACGACGCCGGCTTCGTACGGCGCTCGGTGTCGCCGCCACAACCGGGGCTGCGCGGCGAACTCGTCGAGTGCACGCTACGACCGGGCGCGGACATCGACTACGCCGTCACCTCAGTTCCCGGTCTGGAACAGCACATCTGGGTCCTCGACGGCACGCTGGAGCTCACCGTCGACGACCGCACGCACATCCTCGACGCCGGCGACTGTCTGCGGTTCCGACTCTGGGGACCGTCCCGGTTCCGCTGCCCCACAAGCGATCCCGTCCGATACGCACTAGTGGTGGTGCTGCCATGACCTACCGACACCGTGCCGCGACCCAAGAAGACCTACCGGCCATTGTGGACATCTACAACGCGGCCGTGCGCGACCGGACCAGCACGGCCGACCTTGATCCGGTCACCGTCGAGTCCCGGCGGGCCTGGCTCGGCGAGGCGCGACACCCGACGTGGGTCGGCTACCACCCGGACGATCCGGCCACCGTCACCGGATATCTGTCCTTCGAACCGTTCCTCAACGGACGGCGCGGCTACGACGTCACCCTCGACGTGGCGATCTACCTGCACCCCGAGCACCAAGGCCGAGGCCAGGGACGGGACCTGCTGCGCGCGGCCATCGCCCACGCCCCGACGCTGGGCGCCCGCACGCTGGCGACGACGATCTTCGCCAGCAACGAGCCGAGCCTGCGCCTGTTCCGCGCCAACGGTTTCCAGGAATGGGGACGGCTGCCGGCGGTCGCCGACCTGGACGGCCTGGTGAAGGACCTGGTGATCGTCGGCCGGCCGCTCTAGATCCCGACGCCGTCCGGCCAGGTCACGGGGATCTCGGCCGAGTCGGTCAGGCGCAGCTTGCGGCGGGCCCGCTGATAGAACGTGGTGTGCCCCAGGCGAACCACGCGGGCGGCGCCGGGCCGGGCGTGCAGTTCGATGCGGTCTCCCGGCCCGACGTAACCGGCGACCGCGCCGTCCACCTCCACCGCCAGCCGACCGCTGGTCGGCAGGATGTCCAGCTCCACCGTGTCATGTACGGAAAGGACAACGCCACGGCTCCACGCGGAGTGCGGCGCGGCCGGCGTGACCAGCAAGGCTTCCACGGACGGGCTGGTGATCGGCCCGCCGGCGGAGAAGCTGTAGGCGGTGGAACCCGTCGGCGTCGCAACAATGACAGCGTCGGCGGCGTAGCTGACGAAAGGCTGCCCGCCGACACGAACCGCGACCACGGCGCTGCCGTCGCCGGGGACCCGCACGACGGCGACGTCGTTGAACGCCGTCACGGTCTTGCCGTCGAGCACGGCGTCCACGGCCAGCCGGGGCTCGACGCTGAACTCGTGGTCGTCTATGGCGGTCAGCGCGTCGGCCAGGTCGGGCACGTCCACCTCGGCCAGAAATCCGAGCTTGCCCAGGTTGACGCCCAGCACCGGCGCCCGCTGGCCGTCGGCGATACGCATGGCCCGCAGCATGGTGCCGTCGCCGCCGAGGCTCACCACCAGGTCGGCACGGCGGCCGAGCTCGTCCGGTGTGACGGGGACGGCCGCGCAGTTGAGGCGGACGATCTCGCCCTCGATGCCGAGGATCTCGATGTCCCGCTTGGCCGCCCAGCCCAGCACCGCCTCGACGGCGTCGGCGGAGTCCCGTTGGGGGTGCAGCACAAGCCCGGCTGAATGCATGGGGAAAGTCTGCCCGTTCCGGACGGTTCCGGCGAGACCTGGACGGTATCCTGGCGGCTATGAGCGCGACGACACCGGTGCGGGGCCAGCGCCGCGCCGCGCTGGTCGCGGTGGCCTCGGAGATGTTCGCCCGCAAGCCGTACGACGAGATCTACATCAGCGACATCGCCAAGGAGGCGGGCGTCGCGCACGGCCTGCTCTTCTACCACTTCAAGGACAAGCGCGGCCTGTACCTGGAAGTGCTGGAGCTGATGGCGGCCGAGATCAGCGCGCTGCACGACCGCCGTCCCGGCGAGGACACCAACCCGCGCTGGCTGCGTGGCGTGGTGCGGCGGCAGATCGAGTACCGCCGCGACCACGTGCACACGTCCATGGCGATCATGCGCTCCGGCGGCCAGGATCCCGAGGTCGACGAGGTGATCGAGCGGACTCGCCGGTCCGGGGTGTGCTTCCTGGCCCAACTGCTCGGCCTGACCGGCGACCCGGATCCGCTGCTGCGGATCGTGATGCGCGGCAGCATGGGCGCGGTCGACGAGATGACCATGGACTGGCTGTCGCACGGCCTCGACATGCCGCTGGACCACCTCGTCGAGCTGGCCTACACCACCGTGCTGGCCGTGCTGGCCTCCGTCTGCACGGGCGACCCGCAGGTCGCCGCCGCCGTCGCCGAGCTCACGCCGGCCGGCTGATCACACCGAAGCGGTGGCCCACAGGCTGTCGATCTCGCGCTCGGCCTCGGCCAGGCTCTGCTCGGCCAGCGGGATCAGGTCGGCCAGCGCCGGCACCACCGAGGCCAGGGTCAGCTCGGCCGTGATGAAGCGCGGCTCGAGGCCGGTCATCGACAGGCCGTGCGGCAGCCACGGCGTCATGTGGTCCCACCCGTGGCGGGGCGTGTCCGGGCCGTAGCCGCCACCGCGGCTGCCGAGCACGATGAAGTCGCGCCCCGCCAGCAGGCCGGTGCCGGTGCCGGGGTCGAAGGACAGGCCCGGCGCGACCAGGTGGTCCACCCACGCCTTGACGCTGCTCGGCGCGCCGTAGTTGTAGAGCGGCAGGCCGAGCACGACCGCGTCGGCCGCGCGGACCTCGTTGACCAGCTCCTCGCTCAGCTTCCACGAGGCGGCCTGGGCCGGCGTGTGCTGGTCGGCCGGCGCCTGACGGGCCAGGCCGCTGTCGACGTCGAGGTGCGGCACCGGGTTGCGGCCCAGGTCGCGGTAGGTGACGGTGCCGTCCGGATGGGCTGCCCGCCACGCAGCGACGGCGCGCGCCGTCAGCTTCCGGCTGACCGACTCGGCTCCCTTGATGCTCGAGTCGATGTGCAACAGGTGCGGCATGCTGGTTCACCCCTGAGTTGACTTGACTTCATGTCAGTTGAGAGCTCAAGCATGCGGGCTGACTTGACTTCATGTCAAATACTGCGGCCGGGGTCACACCGGACCGCATGTGACAGAAAGCTGGGCGGGGTGGGGCGTCAGGCCAGCTGGTGGCAGACCTCGGTCCACACCTTGGCCGGATCGGCGTCGTGCGGTCCGTAAACCTCCCACCGGACGCCCGTCCGAGGCAGGTTTTCCTTGACACACCACGAGATCACCGCGTCATGGGCGGCGCCGAGCTCGGCGTACGATCCATAGTGGACGGTCATCGCCACGCGACCGGCCGGCAGCGTGGACGACACCACATTGCCGGTGAGCGGGCACGGCCGCGTCAGCTCGACGCCGACCTCGACGGACGGCGTGTCGTCCAGGTACAGCATGACGTTGCGGCAGCCGCGGTGGATGTCGGCGGCCCGCAGGCAGGCCCACACCTCGTCGAGCATGGGCTTCCACAGCGCCGGAAACTCCCGCCAGGTCGTGGTCGCGGCGACCACCGCCGTCGGCCTGACCTCGACGTTCCGCACGGTCACGGCGTGCTTCATGCGCCCATGCTAGGACCGGTTCTACGGTGTCTGCATGGTCGTCGTGTTGTGGGTCGTCATGGCGCTGTGGGCGCTCGGCGAAATCGGGCTCCAACTGCTCCAGCGGCTGCGCAGCGAGCGGACCAAGACGCGGGAGTGGGGCAGCTACGGCGGCATCATGATCACCGCGCTGCTGGCGGTGGCGGCGGCCATGCTGCTGCGCCGGGCGCTGCCGGCGCTGGACTTCCCGTTCCGACAGCCGGGCTGGCTGCTGGCCTCGACGATCCTGATCGCGCTCGGCGCGGCGTTCCGGCTGTGGTCGATCGCCACCCTCGGCCGCTATTTCCGCGCCGTGGTGCACATCCAGGAGAACCACCACGTCGTCCGCACCGGCCCGTACCGGGTGCTGCGACACCCCTCGTACACCGGCCTGCTGGTGATCCTGCTCGGCTTCTCGCTGACGTTCGGCAACTACGCCTCGGCCGTGGTGTTCGAGCTGCTGGTGATCGTCGGGGTGCTGTACCGGATCCACGTCGAGGAGCGGATGCTGCTCGACGGGCTGGGCGAGGACTACGCCGCCTACATGCGCGAGACGAGCCGACTCATCCCGGGCGTCTGGTGAGTTGAGGGTTTCCCCCCTCTCCCCCAGCTGAATCCGAGAAAAGCCTCACAAAGGAGTTCAATGACACACTTGAAGGGTGGAAATCGACGAACTCACCGCGCACATCACTGACAGCTACGCCGGCGTGCGCGTCCTGACGCACGCCGGCGACTCCTTCTTCCTCTACGACCCCGACGGCGACCTGCCGCCGCAGCGGCAACAGCCGTTCGTCACGATCGTCACCGGCGACCACTACGAGACCGACTCGCAGCTCGACCGGGACGGCGCGTACCGGGTCAACATCGGCCTGACCAAAGCCGGTTACGCCGCATTGATCGGTGTGTCCACTGTGGACGATTACACGCCCAGGGACACGCTGCTGCCCCACCCGACCTACGCCGGACAGCACTGGGTCTGCGTCGTCAACCCCGGTCCGCGCACCGCCGACACCGTGCGGAAGCTGATCGCCGACGCCCACGAGTTCGCCGTCCGCAAGCACAGCAACCGGCGTTAGCTCACCGCTCGACCGGCAGGCTCTGCTGCCCGATGGCACATCGACCGGGCGAGCAGTCGTCACGTGAGATAGCTTGCCAGCCATGAAGACACGCATCGCTGCTCTGATCGGGTCGGTGATCATCGCCGCGCTGGTTCTGCCTGCTCAGGCCTCGGCGAGCGGCTTTCCCTTGACACGCTGCACTTTCACCCCGACGCCGGACAACCCGGCCGCCCGTCCGGTGCTGCGACCCGTGCCGATCGCACCCACCGTCGGCACGTTCGACGTGACCTTCCACTTCAACTACGGGCCGGTGACCGTGCGGCTCAACCGCGCCGGCGCCGCCCCGTGCGCCGTGCAGAACCTGATCAGCCTGGTGGCGCAGCGGTTCTACGACCACAGCCAGTGCTGGCGGCTGACCGACAGCGAACGGCTCGGCGTGCTCCAGTGCGGCGACATCTACGAGGTGGAGAAGGGCGGTCCTGGCTACAAGTTCCCCGACGAGACCGACGGCACCGAGACGTACGGGCGGGGCACCATCGCCATGGGCAACCAGGGGCCCGGCACCAACGGCAGCGAGTGGTTCATCGTGCACTCGTTCGCCCACATCCCGACCAACTACTCGGTGATGGGCACCGTGATCAGGGGCATGGACGTGCTGGACCGGATCGTGGCCGCCGGCATCATCCCCAGCGACCGCGGCCCGCGCGACGGCGCGCCGGCCCAGCCCGTCAAGATCCTGCGCGGCACGCTCGGCTAACGGTGGTCGGCCTCGCCCGTCTCCAACAGGGTCGAGGCCGCACCCACCACGTTCGGGTCGGGCTTGCCGACCACCTCGTGGTCCTTGTCCTCGTAGTCGACCAGTGAGAGCACGTGGCGCATCGCCTCGACGCGGGCCCGCTTCTTGTCGTTGCTCTTCACCACGGTCCACGGCGCGTAGTCGGTGTCGGTGGCGCGGAACATCGCCACCTTCGCCGCCGTGTAGGCGTCCCAGCGGTCCAGCGATTCCACGTCGTTCGGGCTGAGCTTCCACTGCCGCACCGGATCCACCTGGCGGATCAGGAATCGCGTGCGCTGCTCGGCCTGGGAGACGGAGAACCACAGCTTCACCAGCGTCACGCCGTCGTCGACCAGCATGCGCTCGAACGTCGGAGCCTGGTGGATGAAGCGGCTGTACTGCTCGTCCGTGCAGTAGCCCATGACCCGCTCCACGCCGGCCCGGTTGTACCAGGAGCGGTCCAGCAGCACGATCTCGCCCGCCGTCGGCAGGTGGTTGACGTAGCGCTGGAAGTACCACTGGCCCATCTCGCGCTCGGTCGGCTTGTCCAGCGCCACCACCCGTGCCCCTCGCGGGTTCAGGTGCTCGGTGAACCGTTTGATCGTGCCGCCCTTGCCCGCCGCGTCCCGCCCCTCACAGGCGATGACCATGCGGCTGCCGGTCTCCTTGATCCAGTACTGCATCTTCAGCAGCTCGATCTGCAGCAGCCGCTTGTCGAGGTCGTACTCCTCCCGGCTCAGCCGGGTGTCGTACGGGTAGTTCTCCCGCCAGGTGTCCACCACCGTGCCGTCGGGGCGGAGCAGGATCGGGTCGTCGCCGTCCTCGTACTCGACGACCATCTCGTCGTGCTGCAGTTCCGGGAACCGGGCCAGGACCTCCGGCGATTGCTGAATCACCGCCCACACATACGCCAGCGGAACGAACGCCGGGTTACCGTCGAATTGACTTCAGTTGTCACTGAAGTCATAGTTCTTTTATTCGCACGCGATGCCATCGTGATCGGCGTCCAGCGCCGAACGATAGCCCGGTTCACCGACGTGAATCGGCGCGGCCCCGGCGGCTCGGGCAGCCGCGCAGTTCTTGTAGTAGACGTTGGCCGGCCCGGGATCCGGGGCCGGCGGAGCCTGCTCGGTGGTCTGCGGCGGAGGTGGCGGGGCCTGGGTCGTCGTGGGTGTGGGTGTCGGCTTGGCCACGTGCAGCGTGATCTTCGCGCTCGTCGGGGTCGCGGCGCCGGCGCCATCCACTGACATGACCTGCCAGTTCGACTCCACGATGACCACTCGGCCGTCCACTGACACGACATCCACCTGCTGGTAGCCCAGCTTGGACAACTCATCCTTCGCGGCCGGCACCGACTTGCCCACCAGATCCATCGGAACGGCCACGGCCGAAGTGCTGGTCGCCACCGTGGTTGTTGTCGGCGCGGCTAATCCCTGCGATTGGCACGCCGACAACAACACAACCAGAGTCATGCCGGCCACAACACTCCCGCATCTGCGGAATTCCATGCCGTCCTCCCCTTGCCCACGCGGTACGGCCGGAAACATCGGCAACATCCACTGCCCGTTACACCCGAAATACCCGGTCTGCGCCTCATCCTTCGCTGGCATAGCCTGCAAGCAGGGAAAACCGCGAGGGAGAGTTCGTGGCGCTGTGTGAGCGGGAGTCGGAACGGGAGCGGTTGGCCGGGCTGGTCGGGGGACTCCGCGATCGGGGCGGGGCGCTGGTGGTCCGGGGCGAGG
>DATJJB010000753.1:0-3990 GCA_035492655.1 Kutzneria sp.
GCCAGGCCAGGCCGAACGTGCCGAACCGCCCCTGCGGACGGCCGGCGCGCTCGGGCACCAGGCCGGCCCCGATGTCCCGGCGACCGACCAGGGCGTACCCGGTGGCAAGCAGCACAACGGAAATCGCCACGTACAGACCCAAAACCCAGAAGCGCTCGTCCGCGAACGGGCGCATCTGCTGCGACCAGCCGATCGGACTGAGCCAGGACAGCCAGCGCGGGCCGTCCTCGGCCGAGGAGTCGCCGGCGGCGCGCAGCAGGTAGGCCGCGCCGATGACGATCCCGCCGGTACCGTTGGCCGCGCGGGAACTCGAGCTCACCTGCGCGGCGACAGCCGTGACGGCGGCGAAGAACCACACGCAGCCACCGATGCCCAGACCCATGGCGAACGACCCAGCGGCCGGAAGTCCTTGTGCCGTCAGCGAAAGGCCGATCAACAGCGCGTACGCCAGGCCGGCGCCGAACACCACGATCAGCGTCGCGGTCAGCTTGGCGTGCCGGCCGACGACGCCGGCGCCGAGCAACTCGTGCCGGCCGGTCTCCTCATCGGCCCGGGTGTGCCGGACGGTCATGAACACGGCCATCAGCCCGACCAGCACACAGGCGACCGCGCCGTATTTCCACTCGGTCATGCCGCCGACGGTGTCCAGGCCCTGGGCCGGGCCGCTCAGCGCCAGCACCGACGGGTTGGTCGCGATCGTCGCCGCGAACTCCTGCCGGGACTGCACCGTCGGGTACAGCTGGGCGAAGCTGGACGCCGTCGCGGCGACGATGCCGGTGATGACCAGCAGCCACACCGGCAACTGGATCCGCTCCCGGCGCAGCACCAGCCGCACCAGGGAACCGGTGCCCACCAACGTGTTCACGCGGTCACCTCGTAGTGGCGCAGGAACAGCTGCTCCAGCGTCGGCGGCTGGCTGATCAGGCTGCGCACACCGAACTCGGTGAGCTTGCGCAACACGGCGTCCAGCTCGGCGGTGTCCACCTCGAACTGAACCTTGTTGCCCTGGGCCGAATAGTCGTGCACGCCGACCATCGTGTCCACACCGGACAGTGGTGAGGCCAGCTCGGCCGTGATCGAGGTCCGGGTCAGGTGCCGGAGCTCGGCCAACGTGCCGGACTCGACGGTCCTGCCGCTGCGGATGATGCTCACCCGGTCGCACAGCGCCTCGACCTCGGCCAGCACGTGGCTGGACAACAACACCGTGCGGCCGTCCTGGCGTTCACGGGCGATGCAGTCCCGGAACACCTCTTCCATCAACGGGTCCAAGCCGGAGGTCGGCTCGTCCAGGATGAGCAGCTCCACGTCGGACGCGAGCGCGGCGACCAGTGCGACCTTCTGCCGGTTGCCCTTGGAGTAGGTCCGGCCCTTCTTGGTCGGGTCCAGGTCGAAGCGCTCCAGCAAGTCCTTGCGGCGCTTGGGGTCAAGGCCACCGCGCAGCCGGCCGAGCAGGTCGATGACCTCGCCCCCGGACAGCGTCGGCCAGAGCGTGACATCGCCCGGCACGTAGGCCAGGCGGCGGTGCAGCTCGGTCGCGTCCCGCCACGGGTCGCCGCCGAGCAGCTCGGCGCGGCCGCCGTCGGCGCGCAGCAGGCCGAGCAGGACACGGATGGTGGTGGACTTCCCGGCGCCGTTCGGGCCCAGGAAGCCGTGCACCTCACCGGTGTGCACGGTGAGGTCGAGTCCGTCGAGCGCCTGGGTGCGGCCGAACGCCTTGCGCAGGCCGGACACCGAGATGGCGGTTGTCATGGCGTCAAGCTACACTTGTTTCACAAATTCGTGAAGATGGTGAACCCAACAGGGTGAGAGGATGGCCGAGTGACCGAGCGTGACACCGAGGCCGTGTCGAAGTTCATCGAGCGATTCGCCCTGGTGCTGGCCGAATCCGGGGTGCCGCGGATGCCGGCCCGGGTCTTCGTCGGCCTGCTCGCGTCCGAGAACGGCCAGCTCACCGCGGGTGAGCTGGCCGAACTGCTGTCGGTGAGCCCGGCCGCCGTGTCCGGCGCGGTGCGTTACCTCACCCAGGTGCATCTGGTCGTGCGCGAGCGGGAGCCCGGCTCCAAGCGTGATCACTACCGGGTCCGCGGCGACAGCTGGTACGAGTCGGCGATGAACCGCGAGCGGCTGCTCACGTTGTGGTCCGAGGCGTTGCTGGAGGGCGTGGACGCGGTCGGCCCGAAGACCGAGGCCGGCGAGCGGCTGCGCGAGTCGGTGGAGTTCTTCGAGTTCCTGCGGGTCGAGATCCCCTTGGTCCTCGAACGCTGGCGATCACGTAACGCAACGAACTAGCCCGGCGATCTTGCGGTGGTCCACCCCGTCGAGTGGGAGAGGCCACCCCGGATGTCACGTCTTCTCGCCCTTGTCGGCGGCTTGGTGCTCGGTGCCGCGCTACTGTCCGGCTGCGACCCGAACCCACAGGTCACCAACACCGGCAACGGATTCTCGATGGTCACGTCGACCGTAACGCCGACGCCGGTCACGACGACTAGTACCACCGAGACGACACCGAGCACCACCGAGACGACCGTCGCGCCCCCGCCGACGACCACCGTCGCACCGCCACCCCCAGTAACCACGCAGGCCGCCGCGCCGGCCCCGCAGACGCACACCCAGGCGGCCTGCGGCGCCGACGAGTACCGCAACGTCGACGGCGTCTGTGTGCACCGCCCGGTCACCGCGCCCGGTCCCCCCGCCGGCGCGACGGCCAAGTGCAAGGACGGCACGTACAGCTTCAGCCAGCACCGGTCGGGCACCTGCTCCGGCCACGGCGGCGTCGCCGTCTGGCTCTGAGACCACTGATCAAGCGAGGGGCCGGTTCTCACCCCCAGGGACCGGCCTCTCGCGCCTAACGTCGAAGATCAAAGGACCGATCCTCACGGTGAACGTCAGGAATGGTCCTTTCCAAGCACCAGCCGCGGCGGATCCGTTCGCACCCCGCCGCCGTCGGCCACCCGCTCGGCCCAGCCGACCAGGCCGGCAATGTCGATTCCGTACGGACTCTCCCCGCGGTACGGCTCGATGTTGCCGGCCCCCCTTCGTAGCAGGGACACCGCCCCGGCATGGTTGCCGCGAGCGGCGTGGGTCAGGCCGACGGCCAGCTGGGCCATCCCCCGCCACAGCTGCCGGTGCGGCTCGTCGGACGACTTCCAGGCGTCCTCCAGCACCTCGTGGGCGTGGAACGGCCGGCCGATGTCGAGCAGGTCCTGCGCCTCGGCAAGCGTTTGCGACGGCGTGCGGACGATGCCTTCCGGCTGGCGCTCGACACCCGGGGCGCCATGCGCGAGCGGCCGGCCGAGCCCGTCGCGCGGGCGCGCGTTGCGGGCTCGACCGGCCGTGTCCCGATCCCGTGAAGCCATGTGCGGATTCTGTCAGGCGCGCTTCACCGTCGCGATGGGAATGCGGGCCGCCCGCAGCGCCGGGATGCTGCCGCCGAGCAGGCCGGCGATCAGCCCGGCGGCGACGCCGGCAACCCCGGCCTGCCACGGGAACCCCATGTCCCGCAGGAACGAGAACCGGTCGCCCTGACCGAACAGCATCACCGCCGCCCGCAGGCCCAGTACCACTGCGCCGATCGCCAGCACGGACGTGAACAGGCCGGTCAGCAACGTCTCGGCCAGCACGATGCCGGCCAGCAACAGCCTCGGCGTGCCCAATGCCCGACGCAGCGCGAACTCCTCGATGCGTTCACCGACCGTGGCCAGACCGACGTTGAGAATGCCGGCCACGCCGATGAGCAGCACCAATCCGGCCAGGCCGAGGAAGATCCAGCGCATCAGCGCCAACTGCTTGGCGATACGCGCCTTGGAGTTGATCGGCTGTAGGTGCACCTGGTCGGCCGGCACGCCGGCGGCTTCCAGCCGGGCCGTGAGCGTCTGCTGCACCGCCGCGTCCGCCGGCGACAGCAGCACCCGCAACGAGTTGTTCGGGTCGGTCGGCAACCAGTTGGCCAGCTCGTCGTAGCGCACGTACGCGGCCGGCTGGTAACCGCCG
>DATJJB010000754.1:0-18828 GCA_035492655.1 Kutzneria sp.
GCCGAATTCGGCGGAATAGCACACCTGCTGGAACACCTGCTGATGTCGACCCCGGTCGCCGGCCTGCCGTCGTTCAGCGAGCACGTGGAGCGGCTCGGCGGCTACGCGAACGCGCAGACCGCGCCGGAGCTGATGCAGTTCTACGCCCAGGTGCACGCCGACGACGCGGACGAGATCGCGGAATTGCTGCACACGGCCGTATTGACGCCGTCGTTCGACGCAAAGCTCCTCGACGCCGAACGGACTGTCGTATTACAGGAGTTGGCGACCGGCGCGGCTGATCCCGCTGACGCGGTGCAGGACGCGATTCTGGCGGAGTTGTTCGCCGGGCACCCGCTGGGTCGCCCGGTCGGCGGCGTGCCGGCCGAGCTCGAAGCGATGACCGTGGACGATGTCCTCCGGGAACATACGAACACCTTCTTGCGCAGCCCCATGGTGCTGGTGGTCGTGGGGCCCCGAATTCCCAAGCCACTGCTGGCTTCGCCGGCCGTTCGGCCCAGCGTGCGCGGCGATGTGACCGCACCCGCGCTGGCCGCGCCGCGGGGCGTGCCGGCGTGGCCGCTGGGCGAGGATCTCTGCTGGGTGTGTCTCGGCGCGCCCTCGCCGGCCGCGACCGACGCGCGCCGCTTCGCGTTCACATTGCTGGCCAAGCTGTTGGGCTCCAGCCCGTCCTCGCTGCTCTACCGCTCGCTGCGGGGCGCCGAGGGCATCTCCTACTCGTTCCAGGCCTGGAACCGTGGGTACACCGAGATCGGCGCATGGCGGCTGTTGGCCGGCGTGCAGCCGTCCAGCGCGCAACGCCTGCTGGACATCGTCCATGGGCTGCTCGCCGACCTGGCCGCCGCCGGGCCGTCCCCGGCGGATCTTGACGCCGCGCGCCGGCAGGCCGTGATGAGCCTCGTGCGCGCCGAGGAGACGCCGATCGAACGGGCCAACCTGATCGGACGGCTTACCGCCGCCGGCACGATCCCGTGGTCGGTGGACGATGATCTGGCGCAGCTGCGAGCGGTCACCGTGGACGACATCCGTGCCGCTGCCACGGAAGTCGCCCGCGCGCTGCATGTGACCGTCCGGCCGGAGGCGTCATGATCGCCGAGTACCTCGATGCCGCGCGAGAAAGCGGACTGCTGCACGGGGAGCCGGGGCGGCAGTTCGTCGCCGACGCGTACACCGAGCCGTTGACCGGCCGCCGGCAGGTGTTGGTGGAGCACGCCGACGCCGCGGTGGTGCGGGATGAGCGCCGGCTCGTCGACACCTTGCGGCGCATGCATCCTGACGCGACCGGAGTGGTGCTGCGGGTCGAGCCCGACATGGAACTGCCCGCGCCGTGGCGGAAGCAGATCACTTACGTGGGACTGGATCGGACCGATGAGGTTGACGCGGATCTGCCGATCACGGTGGCCGAGCCCGAACACGACCGGCTCGTACGAGACTGGTTGGTGACCGCTTTCCGCACGGCTGGCGGCGAGATCGACCATGCCGTGGACCCGCTGGTCGCCGCTGAGGCCGCCGACGACGTGCTGGCGCAGCCCGGCCGCGTGTCGTTCCTGGTGTGGCACAACGGTGATCCGGTCGGCCACGCGACCCTGCTGTGCGACGCCCGTGACGAGGTGACCGGTGTGGACTTCGTCGAGCTGTTGGACAGCCTCGTCGAGCCGGTGATCGACGTGCGGCGGGCGACGAGCGCGCTGTCCGCGGTCGCCGCCCGGCATGCCGACGGGCTCGGGCTTCCCTTGCACGGCAACGTCGTGCATCCCGCCGACGACGCGCTCACCGGCAAGGGCGAGCGCATCCTGGCCGCACTGAGCCGACACGGCTGGCGGCCGCTGCACCGATTCTGGTTCGCTCCATTGGGGGACGTGTCATGACCTTTTCCGACCGCCTGGACTTCGACCTGCTGCGGGACCTGTTCGGCGTGCGGCCGGGCGAGAGCGACCGCGCGGTGATCCGGGCCGCGGCCACCATCTCCTCACAGCTGCCGCAGCTGGTGATCTCCGTCGCGGCCCGGGAGGGCATGCCGATCGGCACCGGAAGCGCCGACGAGCTGCGCCGCGCCCGGGCCCGCGCCGACCACTACGACCTGCTGTACAAGGAGATCACCGCGGAGGTGCCGGCCCGTGTCCTGAAAGGACGGTCGATCGCCGGCTGCTACCCGTCGGATCTGGTGCGGCCGTCCGCCGACATCGACCTGCTGGTGCCGGACGAGGCCGCGCTGTGGGCGGCGGCCCTGGTGGTGTGCGGCCGGGAGGACGTGGAGCGGATCGAGGTCGCGCTGATCCGGCACGGCGACCGCACGCATGTGGTGCTCGGGCTGGCCTGGCCGACCGAGGATCCGTTGCTGGACCGGGATCTCAAGGTCGAGCTGAGCACGCTGCCGCTGGCCGGCGACTACCGGTGGGTGCCGCCGTCGGTCGACCTGCCGGCCGACGCCACGTTGGCCGACCTGCTGTGTATAGCCGAGGAGCGGTTCTCGCGTGAGTTCACCGTGCGGGACGTGCTCGACGCGCTGATGGTGTTCGACCACCGCCCGCCGCAGCCGGACGAGTTGGCCAAGGTGGCGACCGAGCGGGCGCCGGAACTGCTCGAACTCCTGACCAAGGCCCACGACGTGGCCGAGTCGGCGGTTCTCGCGGACTGTGTCGAGGCAGTGCGTGCACCGGCCGATGCCGAGCTGCTGCGCCGTGCGCCCGCGCCGGCCGAGACTCCGCGGACCGTCGTCGAGCGCCTGGCGAACGGCCTTCCGGTGTACGGGTTGCTGCTGCGGGAGACCCGGCGGGACTGGCCGGAGAGCCGCCTGCACGAGGTCGACGGATTGCACCTGCTGTGCACGCCGATCGCCGACTTCCTGATGGTCGGCGGCGAAGTGGTGGCCGAGGAGGACTACCACGCCGCGATGCGTGCGCTGGAGGTGTGCCAGCCATGAGCTACGCGGTTGAGACGCGGGGGCTGCGCCGGCTTTTCGGGGCAGCGGTCGCGTTGGACTCGATCGACCTGTCCGTGCGGGCCGGCGAGGTGCGCGGCCTGCTCGGGCCGAACGGCGCCGGCAAGACCACGCTGTGCAAAATACTGTCTACAGTATTGCTCCCCAGTGTCGGCACGGCGCTCGTGCTCGGGCACGATGTGCGGCGCGACACCCAGGCGGTCAAGCAGTCGATCGGCGTGGTCTTCGGCGGCGACCGCGGCCTCTACGGTCGACTGAACCCGAAGCAGAACCTGCGGCTGTGGGGCGCGTTGTACGGCCTGCACGGCCGGTCGCTGTCCCGCCGGGTCGACGAGCTGCTGGACCGGGTCGGGCTGACCGCGCGGGCCGGCGACCGGGTCGACGGCTTTTCCCGTGGCATGAAACAGCGTCTGCACCTGGCCCGCGGTCTGGTCGGCGATCCCCGCGTGCTGATCCTGGACGAGCCGACCACGGGCATGGATCCCGTGGCGGCCAGGGACTTCCGCGCGCTGGTCGGCGAGCTGCGGGCGGAGGGCCGGTCGGTCCTGCTGACCACGCACGACATGGCCGAGGCGGAGGCCGTGTGCGACGAGGTGACGCTGATCGACAACGGCCGGCTGCTGGTCACCGACACCCCGGCGCGGCTGGCCGACAGCCTGTCCGTGCCGGAACGCGTCGAGGCCGACGACGTGCCCTCCCCGGTGGTGGCGCAGATCCGGGAGTTGCCCGAGGTGACCGCGGTGCGGTTGTCCGATGGTCTGCTCACTGTCGACGCGACGTCGGATGCCGGCGTCCGACGGGTGCTGTCCTGCCTGATCGACGGCGGCGTGACCAGGGTCCGTACCGTGCGGCCCAGCCTGGAAGAGGTCTACCTGCACCTGATCGGCGACCGTGGCATGTCGGTGTCCACATGAGACTGTTCTGGAGTGCCTTCCGTTTCCAGGCCGCGCTCGCGGTGCGGACGCCGGACACCGCGCACGTCCTGGTGACGGCGCCTTTGTACACGATCGTGTTCCTCGCCATCAGCGAGCACGCCGGCCGCGCCGACCTGGCCCCGTACTCCGTGCTCGCGCCGGTGCTGATGTCGTTGTGGTCGTTGGCTTTGCTCACCGCCAGCGACCTGATCAGCCGCGAACGCTCGCGCGGCACGCTGGAGGCCATGGTCGCCACTCCCGCGTCGTTCGCGGTCGTGCTGGTCGGCCGGATCAGTGCGGTCACCACGGTCAGCCTGGTCAGCTTCGTCGAATCGTGGCTGGTCGCCTACCTTTTGTTCGGGCGGTTGGTGCACGTCGACCACCCGGTGACGTTGGTGTGCTGCCTGGTGTTGTCCGCGCTGGCGATGGCCGGCACCGCCAGCACGATCTCCGCTCTGTACGTGCTGCTGCCGACCGCTCGCACGGTGCAGAACACCCTCACCTATCCGTTCTATCTGCTCGGCGGCATCCTGGTGCCGGTCAGCTTCCTGCCCGTATGGATACAGCCGTTCAGCAAGCTTGTCTTCCTGTCCTGGAGCGCTGATCTGCTGCGCAGCTCGCTGTCGCCGCAACCGGTCGTCGACGAGCTGTTCCGACTGTCCGCCATCGCCGTCCTCGGCGCCGCCGGCTGCGCCCTCGGCGCGTTCCTGATTCGGCGGATCCTGCGCCGGGTCCGGCTCACCGGCACCTTGGCGCGGGTCTGAGGAGGCACGTCATGCAGATTCTCGGTGTGATCCGCTACAGCGCCGCCAACGCGTGGGCCGACTTCCGCGCCTCCTACACATGGTGGAGCTGGACCTTCGGCTGGCTCGGCCGGATGCTGGCCCAGGTCACGTTCTTCGCCTTCGTCGGCATCCTGCTCGGCTCCCCGGACCAGTTGCGCTACCTGGTCGTCGGCAACGCCGTCATGACCTGCGTGGTCGAGTCGATGACCGTCGTCGCGTCCAGCTCCCGTGAACGCAGCGAAGGCACCTTGCCCCTGCTCAGCGCCGCCCCCGCCCGCCTGGGCTGGGTTTTCCTCGGCCGCAGCATCCAATGGCCCGTCAGCGGCTCTGTGACGTCCCTGGTGTCGCTGCTGGTCCTCGCCCCGGCTTTCGGCGTGCGGTGGTCTGTGGTGCAGGTGCCCGCGTTGGTGGCATTGGTGCTGCTCACCTCGGTTGCCACCTACGCCGTCGGCCTGTTCCTCTCGCCTTTCGTGCTGACCGCGTCCGGCGCCCGCAACATCGTGTCCAATTCGGCGTACCTGCTGATGATGGCCATCTGCGGCGTGCAGGTGCCGGTCTCTTTCTGGCCCGGTTGGGTCCAGGCCGTCGCCTCTTCGCTGCCGCTGACCCACTCGCTGGCCGCTGTCCGGGAGATTGCCGCCGGCGGTTCGGCTCTGACCGTTGTGTCGGACGCCGGTCTCGCTTTGCTGTGTGGGCTCTGTTGGCTCGCCGCCGCCCTGTTGGCCTTCCGGTGGCTGGAGGAACACGCTCGCCGCAGTAACGGCTTCGACTTCAGCGTGTGATCCTGCGGTGGTCGTGTCGGGTGCCGCGCCGCGCGGGGGCCGAGCGGAAGGGAACCTACACACGGTCGGCGACGTGGGCGGCGTGACCGTGGAAGTCGACCATTCGGCGCAGCGCCGATTCTCGCTCCTCCTCGGCGAGGGTGGTCGAGGCCGTGTGGACCGCGTAGCACCGGATGATGTCGTGCATCGCATACCGGTCGCCCGGCTTTCGGCAGAGAAGTGAGGCTTCTTCCAGCTTCCGCAGCACGGATCGTGTTCGCCGGGGTGGCAGCCCGGTGAGGCTGGCGGCGGCGGGGAGGCCGATGTCTGCGCCGGGAGCGATGCCCAGCAGCCCGAACGCGATGCGCTGCTCGTCGGTGAGGGCCCGCAACGACCAGGACATGACGGCGGGCTGGCTGGCGGTGGGATCGTCGTCGTCCAGCGCGTCCAGGCGGGACTCGCGAAGCTCGGCGGTGAGCTCCGCGAGCGGGATGTCCGGAAAGGCGAGGGCCCGGGCGGTCATGATGGCCAAGGCCAGGGGATACCGCCCGCACAACGCGACCAGCTCGGCCACCGCCTCGGGCTCGGCGGCCAGCCGCTGGTCGCCGAGCCGCAGCGTGAGCAACGTGTAGGCGTCGTCCTCGGTGAAGACGCTCAATGACAGGTGGTGCGCCCCGTACCGGTGCAGCAACGGCGTGAGGATCATCCTGCTGGTCACCAACACGGTGCACGCGGGCGTGCCGGGTAGCAGCGGAACGACCTGGTCGACGCCGGCGGCGTTGTCCAGCACGATCAGCATCCGCTTGCCGGCGACCGTGCTGCGGTAGAGCGCACTGTCCTCGTCGATGCGGCCGGCCATGCGAGCCGGGTCGACGCCGAGGCCGTGCAGGAACCCACGCACGGCGGTCAACGGGTCAAGGGGCTCGCTGTTCGGGCTGAACCCGCGAAGGTCGACGAACAGCTGGCCGTCGGGAAACCGGTCGCGGAACTGGTGGGCCCACCGCAGCACCAGCCACGTCTTGCCGATCCCGCCCGCGCCCGAGACGGCGGCGATGGTGGCCGCCGCGCTCGGCTGCATGGCGGCGACCAGACCGTCCAGTTCACGGTGACGACCGGTGAACCAGGCCGGCGCGGCCGGCAGCTGCCGCGGTAGCACGGCCTCGGCCTCGGCCGGCTCGGGTCTGGCGCTCAGCGTCGTCGCCACCAACTCGTCGCGGTCGTTCGCGTCAAGGCCCATCGCCCCGGCCAGCTGTCGCAGCGAGCCGAGCTGGGGGTTTCGTTGTCTGCCGCTCTCCAGTCCACGAATCGTGCGCACGGACAGCCCTGATCGCTCAGCCAATTCCTCCTGGGTAAGCCTCGCCCGTAGCCGGAACCGTCTCAGCACCGATTCCCGTTCGTGCCTCAAATCGACCCCCTAGGTGGTCTTTCCGCTGGTGACGTCGTCGCGCGCGGAGCGGCATCGCATTGCCGGTCGCGCTGCCTGGTGTCATCAAAGGAGCGACTCCACGATAGGAGTGTCGAACGGTATGCCACACGGTTCGGTCACGGTCCTGCCCGATAAGGCAGGGGCGGGAGGTTGATGTGTGCCGTACCTACCGGCCGATCAAACCGGCAATCAACCGGGATTCGTCTCGAGCAAAGGACAAGACGCACGTGAAATTGTCGCAGAAAGTCGGAATCGTCACGTCGGCGTTGGCGCTGACCACGGGCCTCGCGGCCGCCACGGCGGCCGCCGCGCCCAGCACCACGGCGGCCGTGTCCCGGCCGACCATCACCTCGGTTTCCTTCAGCGGGACCAGCGGTCCCGGTGTGGCCTCGCCGACGATCACGCTCACCGGCTCGGGTTTCGGAGCCGCCCCGCCGCCGAGCACCCCGAACAACGTCACCAGCTGCGGTACTTACCCGAACAACGGCTCCGCCTTCGGGTACCAGCTCTACTTCCTCGACGACAACAATTTTGAGGCCGGGGCCAGCAATCCCGACGGCAGTGCCGACTGCATCGGCATCATCCCGGTGTCGTGGAACGACAGCCAGGTCGTTCTCCGGTTCGGCAGCTCCTATGGCTCCTTCGCCCATTGGTACCTGTCGAACGGCGACGGTTACGCCATTTCGGCGAAGGATGGGATTTTCGGTGGCGCCGTGACAGGGCTGCGCTGATGTAGCCAATTCCTGACGCACCACTGTGGCGGCGGAAAACATTCCGCCGCCACAGTCGCTCAGCCGACGAGATCGGCCAACATCGAGGTCGATCGCGGCTCCGTCGCCAGCTTGACGCGGCGGGCGTCGGCCAGCACGCGGGCGGCGTCGATCTTGTCGAGGCCGACGCGGAAGCGCTGGATGAGGTCGGCGGCGTCGTCGAGGAGGTCGGCGTCGGTGAGGGGGCGGCGGGTGAGCGACAGGTCGTCGAGCAGGAGGCGCTGCAGGGCGGCGTAGAGCTCCTGGACGCTGACCTCGCGGATGGTGAAGGACAGGTGCACGGACAGCGTGTCCTCGCCGACGGCCTCGTGGGCGAACCCGCGCGGGATGTACAGGACCTCGCCCTGGCGGACGGACTCGTCCAGGAGGGCGGGACCGACGTTGCCGGCGCGGCCGGGGCCCCAGTTGGCGTTGGGCGGCCCGCCGTAGACCCGCCAGTGCTTGCTGCCGTTGATCTGGAGCAGCAGGACGTCGGCGTCGTCCCGGTGCACGGGCAGGCCCTGCTTGCCGGGCGGGGTGACGAAGAGGAACGTCTCGACGCGGCGTTCGAGGTCGGCCTCCAGGCGCGTGACCAGCGATCGGGTGGCGGCGTGCCAGTGCTCGACGTTGCGCAGCAACAGGGTCACGCCGTCGTCGAGCAGCCGTCGAACGCCGGCGGCCTCGGCGTAGCCGGCGGCGTCGACGCCGTTGACGGAGCGCGAGGTGGTGTAGTCGCTCTCGTCGATGGGCGTGGACTTGCGGACCATCTCGAGGTACGGGGTGCGCAGCAGGCCGGAGTCGATCGCGGCGTCCACTTCGGACAGTGTGATCGGCACGGTGAACCGCTCGGCGGGGCGGAAGACGGCGGGACGGCGGCGCCAGTGCTCGGCGAAGAACTCGGGCACGTCGCCAACCCAGTCGGACAGCATCATGTGTGTCGCCTCCTCGGCGCTCAGGTCGTACTCCGTTGTCGGTCGAGGCGCAGGACCTCGTCGAGCGTGGCCGTGCCGGGCAGCCCGGCCAGCCGGTGCGCCACCCGGGCGACGGCGACCTCCCGGTGCTCGGCGTCCAGGTCGTCGGAGATCGCCACCGTGGCCTGGGTGCGCAGGTCGGCCAGGAAAGCCCCGAGGTACGCGGAGAACGCGGCCCGGCCGGTCAGCCGGGCCGGGCCGCCGCCGGCCTCGTACGCGGCCAGCGTGGCGGCGATGCCTTCCGTGTCGACGTGATCGCCGACGACGTGCCAGTTCATCAAGGCAGCGGCCAGTTCCTGGTCGGCCAGCGCCGGCCCGGTGTTGTCCCAGTCGATCAACACCAGGTCGCCGGCCGGGGTGCGCATGACGTTGCTCGGCACGATGTCCTGGTGGCACATCACCCAGTCGTCGCGGCCGGCCGGCCGCACCAGCGCGGCCAGCTCCAAGACCTGGGGGAGTGCCTTGGCCAGGTCGTCGGCCCACGCGACCTGCTGACGGCGCAGCGCCGCCAGCAGGTCGTCCCAGCCGTCCGGCGGCGACTCGAACCGCGTGTCCGGCTCGCCGACCACCGGGTTGGGCAGCCGGTGCAGCCGACTCAGGGTCTGCCCGAGCCAGTGCGCCGCCCCGTCGGAGCCGGTCAGCAGGTCACCCTCGATCCAGCCGAACAGCCGGACCAGACAGCCGTCGGGCAGGTGGCACAGGTAATCGCCGTCAAGCGTGGGAAAGCTCTCAGGGCTCAGCACTCCGACGTCGCGGGCGGCGGACTCGAACGCCACCTGCGCGCGGATCTGCCGCTCGTCGTGATCAGTGGGCCAGAACAGCTCCTTCAGCGCGTACGGGCCGTCGGCGGTGTCCAGCCGCCACACGCGCCCGCACAGCCCCCGGGCCGCCGGCGCCGCCGCGAACTCCGTGGCGCGGAGGCCGAACCGGTCGCCGATGATCGCTGCCGTCTCGGTGGACGGCGCCAGCGGCCCGGGCGGCGTCACGAGGATTGCACCAGTGCGGTCGCCATGGACCGCACAGTCGGGTAGTCGAACACCATGTCCACGGTAATCGGATTGTCCATTCGGGCCCGAACCCGGGACACCAGCCGCAGCGCCAGCAGCGAATGCCCGCCCAGCATGAAGAAGTCGTCCTCCGGTCCGACGGTGTCCCGGCTGAGCACCTCCGACCAGATCGCGGCCAGCTCCTCCTCGGCGTCGGACAGCGGCTCGACCTCGGCCGGGGCCGCCGCGGTGACGGCCGGGTCCGGCTCGGGCAGCGCCGACCGGTCGACCTTGCCGTTGGCGGACAACGGGATTCGCTCCAACGTGGCGAACACCGGCGGCACCATGTACGCCGGCAGTCGCGCGGCCAGGTGCTCGGTCAGCTCGGCGGCGTCAAGTCGGCCGTTGACCGGCACGACGTAGCCGACGAGCTGCTCGCCGCGCGGCTCCACCACGCAGTCGGCGACCGAGGGATGCGCGTGCAGCACCTGCTCGATCTCCGGCAGCTCGATCCGGTATCCGTGCAGCTTGATCTGCCGGTCCACGCGGTGCAGGAACTCCAGCTGCCCGTCCGTGCGCAGCCGGACGACGTCGCCGGTGCGGTAGAAACGGCCCTCCGGCAGTTCGACGAAGCGTTCGGCGGTCAGCTCCGGCGAGGTGTAGCCGGCCGCGACGCCCGTGCCGCCGATGTAGAGCTCGCCGGGCAGCCCGGCCGGGACCGGCCGCAACCTGTCGTCCAGGACCCGCACGACGGTGTTGGCCAACGGCGTGCCGATCGGCACCGGCGACTCGCCGCCCTGCACTTGGTATGCAGTAGACCAGATCGTGGTCTCGGTGGGGCCGTACAGGTTCCACACCTTGTCGGCCCGCTCGACCAGCTCGGCCGCCAGGTCCGCCGGCATCGCCTCGCCGCCGCACAGCGCGGTGAACCGGTTGGCCGGCCACCACTTCGCCTCGACCAGCAGCCGCCAGGTCATCGGCGTGGCCTGCATCGCGGTCACCGCGTGCCGGGCCAGCAGCCCGACCAGCGCCTCACCGTCCGAAGTGGACTTCTCGTCGGCCACCACGACGTGGCCGCCGCACACCAGCGGCAGCAGCATCTCCAGCACGGAGATGTCGAACGCCGGCGTGGTCACCGCCAGCAGCGTGTCGGCCGAACCGAAGCCGACCCGGTCCCGCATCGACGCCAGCAGCCCGGCCAGCGCCCGGTGCCGCACCCGCACGCCCTTGGGCTTGCCGGTGGAGCCGGAGGTGTACAGCACGTACGCCTCGCGGTCGGGATCGGCGGCGACGATCGGCGCGGTCCCGGCCGGCCCGTTGACGAATTCCTTGTGGTAGCCGGGGAACTGGCCGCCCAGCTCCGGCGTCGTGACGATGATCTGCACACCGGCGTCGTTGAGCACGAACTGCCGCCGGGCGGCCGGGTGCCGGTGGTCGAGCGGCGTGAAGGCGGCCCCGGTCAACAGGATGCCGAGCAGGCCGATCACCGACGCCACCGACCGGTCAACGCACAGCCCGACCCGGCTGCCCGGGCCGACGCCCTGCGCCGCCAGTCGGTCCGCCAGCCCGGACGCCTTGGCGTGCAGGTCGGCGTAGCTCAACGTGCGGCCGGCCGAGGTCACGGCCGGCGCGTTCGGACGCTGCTCGACCTGCCGCCGGATCAGCGCCAGCACGTCGTCCTCGACCGGGAACGCCGGCTGCGTGCCGACGGAAGTGATGGCCGCGAGGTCGGCGTCCACCAGCATCGACAGCTCGTCGACCGGGGAGTCCGGTGACGAGATGGCCGCGGACAACAGCTGCTGGTAGTGGGCGACCATGCGCTCGGCGGCATCGGCCGGGATCAGATCGGTGTTGTACTCCCACATCAGCGCCAGCTTCTCCCGCTCACCAGGGTCGCCGGTACGGCGCAGCTGCTCGGCACGGGGGATGACCACGATGTTCAGGTCGAACTTGGCGCTGCCGTTGTTGTGCTCGGTGAGGTAGCCGCGCGCGCCGGGCCAGTCGAAGGCCGGCACGGGCGAGTCGTGGAAGCTGAAACAGGTCTGCACCAACGGGTTCCGGCTCGGGTCACGGGGAAGGTCGAGCTCACGGACCACGTCCTCGAACGGGGCTTCGCCGTGCGCCAGCGCTTCCAGGACGGTGTCACGGGTCTGCGTGAGCAGGTCCTGGAAAGTGGTCTCCGAGGCCAGGTTCAGCCGCAGGCCGACCATGTTCACCAGCATGCCGAGCAGGTGCTCGGTCTCGCGATGGTCCCGGTTGGCCAGCCAGGAGCCGATGGTCAGGTCCCGAACCCCGCTGTAACGGTTCATCAGCAGCGTGAACGTGGAGAACATGACGGTGAACAGGGAAACGCCGGTGGACCGGCTGAATTCGCGCAGCCGCGCGTACAGGTCGTCGGGCAGCGTGATCCGCATCGCCTTGCCGTTGAACGTCTGCTTGGCCGGCCGCGGGCGGCTGACCGCCAGGTCGAACGTGGTGGCGCCGGCCAGCCGCCCCTTCCAGTAGGGGAGCACCTTCTCCCGGCGCAGCGCGTAGCGCTCCCGCTGCCAGCCGGCGAAGTCGGCGAACTGGATCGGCAGGTCGGCCAGCACCGGCTCGCGGCCCTCGGCCCACGCCTCGTACAGCTCGCAGATCTCCCGCCAGAACACGGAAACCGACCAGCCGTCGTGCACGAGGTGGTGCTCGGTCTCGACCAGCGCCCAGTCGTCCTCGGCCAGCCGGATCAGCGTCCACACCGCCAGCGGGCCGACCGTGAGGTCGAAGTCGCGCGCGAACTCGTCGCGCAGCGCCTTGCTCAGCGCCTCTTCTCGTTGCTCCGCCGGCACGTCACGAAGATCACGTTCGGTCAGTGGCACCTCGGCCGGCTCGTGCACCACCTGCACGGGGCCGTTCTCGGTGTGGTGGAAGGTGGTGCGCAGAATCTCGTGCCGGCGCGTGACCTCGGTGAGCGCCCGCTGGATCAGGTCGGGGCGCAGCGTGCCGGTGAACCGGATGCTGCACTGGAAGTGGTACGCGCGGTTGCCGCCGGCCAACTGGTCCAGGAACAGCACCTGCTCCTGGCCGAAGGACACCGGCAGCGCGCCTTGCCTGGACCGCGGGGCCAGCGCGGGTTCCGAAGCCGCACGCACGGCCGGCAGCTCGCCCAGCGCCGCTGCCATCTTCGCGATGGTGTTGTGCTTCAACGCCAACCCGGTCGGCGCGTCCACGTCGAGCAGCCGCCGGATGCGGGTGACCAGCTGTACCGACAGCAGCGAATTGCCGCCCAGTTCGAAGAAGTTGGCGTTGCGGTCGGTGACCGGCCGGCCGAGCAGGTCGGCCAGCATGTCGGCCAGCACGAGCTCGGTGCCCGGTCGTGGCGGCTCACCGCTGCTCGTTGTGCCGTCGGCTTGCCGCACCAGTGCTGACCGGTCGATCTTTCCATTGCTGGTCAACGGAAAGCTGTCCAGCACGTGCACGCGCTGCGGCACCATGTAGCGCGGCAGCCGGGTGGCCAGTTCGGCGATGAGGGCATCCTCGTCGACGGCACCGGTGACGAACGCGACGATGCGGTCCAGGGCAGTGGCCGGGCCGAGTGCGACCGTGACGGCCTGCGTGACGCCGAGGTCCTGCAACACGGCCTCGATCTCGCCCAGCTCCACCCGGAAACCGTGGATCTTGACCTGCCGGTCGCGCCGGCCGAGGAACTCCAGCGTCCCATCAGGACGGTTGCGGGCCCGGTCGCCGGTGCGGTACATGCGAATTCCGAGCGTCGGGTGCTCGATGAAGCTCGCGGCCGTCTGCGCCGGGTCCCGCCAGTAGCCCCGGGCCAGGCCGGTGCCGGTGATGTACAGGTCCGCGGCGGTGTCGTCGGGGACCGGGGACAGCGACTCGTCCAGCAGGAAGTAGCCCTCGCCCGGCAGCGGCTCGCCGTAGGGGATGCTGCGCCAGCTCGGGTCGACCGCGCCGATCTCGTAGATCAGCGAGTTGATCGACGTCTCGGTCGCGCCGCCCATGCTGACCACATGGGCTCGCGGGAAGTGGCCGCGGACGCGGTCCGGCAGCGCCACCGGGATCCAGTCACCGCTCAACACCGCCAGCCGCAACGACTCCGGCGCGGACTGACCGGACTCGTCCAGCCAGGACACCAGCATCTCCAGCAGCGCCGGCACGGTGTGCCACAGGCTGACGTCGTGCGCGCGCATCAGGTCGGCCCAGTGCGCCGGGTCGGCCGCGCGGTCGGCGTCCGGAATGACGATCGCGCCGCCGGCCGCCAGCGGGCCGAAGATCTCGTACACGGACAGGTCGAAGCTCAGCGCGGTCAGCGCGAGGGATCGGTCCTCGGGGCCGACGCCGAACCGACGGTTGATCTCCAGCACGGTGTCGGCGACACCGCCGTGCTCGACCATGACGCCCTTGGGCGTGCCGGTGGAGCCCGAGGTGAACATGACGTACGCCAGGCTGTCGCGGCCACCGTCCGCCGGGCCGGCCGGGGCCAACGGCACATTGTCTACGGTGGACACGATGGTGTCTTCGGGCCAGGTGATGTCCAGCAGGGACTTCTCGGTGAGCACCTGCGTGCACTCGCCGAGCTCGACCAGCTGCCGCAGCCGGGCTTCGGGCAGGTCGACCGACAGCGGCAGGTACGCCGCGCCGGCCTTGAGCACACCGAGCACGGCGACGATCTGCCGCCAGCCTTTGTCGATCGCGACCGCGACCAGCTCCTCCGGGCGCACCGCGGCACGCAGCCGGGCCGCCACGCCGTTGGCCATGCCGTCCAGCTCGGCGTAGCTGAGGGTGCGCTCCGACGTGATCACCGCGGGGGCGTGCGGCCGGCTGTGCGCCGTCGCCGCCACGAGTTCGTGCAGCGTCATCAGATTCCTCTCAGTTCAGTTCGCGGGCCAGGTCGGCGACGCGGTCCAGGCCCTTCAGCACCGACGCCCGGTCGACGCCGAAGTCGATCAGGCACGCCACCTCGTCCACGCCGGCGTCGGCGAGGGTGGCGATCAGCCGCCGCGCGGTGTCCAGTGAGCCGAACAGGCCGGCCTCGCGGGAGTAGCGGTCGAACGCCCGGCGCAGCAGCGCCTGCTGGTCCTCCTCGGTGAGCTCGTCGATGCCCTCGGTGGTCGGCCCGGAGCGGCTGGTCAGGTCGAGCGAGCTGGCCAGGTAGTTGCTGAACGGCGCCCGCACGAGGTCGAGCACCTCGTGGTCGGACTGGCCGAGCAGGGTGTGCAGCATGAGCGTGACCCGGCCCCGCTTGGCGGGGCCATGGTGGGCGGCCAGCGTCTCGCGGTAGATCCCGATGTTGCGCCGCAACACTTCCAGCCGTTGGCCGAGCAGGTGCGTGAGCAGGTTGCCGCCCAGCTCGCCGGCCGTCCTGAACGTCTCGGGGCGACCGGAACTCGTGACCCAGAAGGGAAGTTCCGGCTGCACGGGCGGCGGGAAGATCCGCACGCTTGCCTTGTCGCCGCCGCCGTCGGTCCGGGTGACGGTCTCGCCGCGCCACAACCGCCGCACCACGTCGATGTTGTCCGTGAGCGTGGTCTTGCGGCCCTGATACCCGGCCTGCGGATCGGGGTGCAGGACGAAGTCCTGTGCGTGCCAACCGGAAGCGAATGCCACCGCGGCCCGGCCGTTGGACAGGTTGTCCACCATGGACCATTCCTCGGCGACCCGGATCGGGTCGTGCAGCGGCAGCACGACACTGCCGGCGCGCACCCCCACCCGCCGGGTCACGGCCGCCACGGCAGCGCCGGTGACCGCGGAGTTCGCATACAGTCCGCCGAACGGGTGGAAGTGCCGCTCCGGCGTCCACACCGCGTGCAGGCCGGCGTCGTCGGCCAGCCGCGCCCCGTCCAGCAGCAGGTCGTACCGGCCGCCGTCGGCGCTCGCCGCGTCGTCGGCGAAGTAGAACAGGCTGATGTCCATCGATTCTCTCCGTTCGCTACGCCGAAGCGCCCGAGTAGTGCCGCAGGCCGCGCCGCCACAACACCCTGGTCACGGCCAGCGCGGCGGCGGCGAGCACGGCCAGGGCCAGCAGTCCGAAGCCGCTGGGCTTGCCGGTGAGCACCTCCGCCGGCACCGTGACGGCCACGCCGACCGGCACCAGGAAGGTCAACCCGATGCGCAGCCAGCCCGGGTAGATGCCCACCGGCCAGCGCGCGGCCTGGAAGATGCCGCCGAACAGCTCGCCGATGTTGTCCAGCTTCACGAACCAGAACGCGCTGATCGTCAGCGACATCAGGAAGCTGTAGACCAGCACGCCGCCGCAGACCAGCGCGATGAGGAACGCCGGCACCGCCGCCGGCCGCACCCCGCCGGCCAGCACCAGCCCGACCACGACCGTGCCCGCGCCGGTGAGAATGTCCAGTCCCTGCCACACCTGCGTGGCGCGCAGGCTCACCGCGAGCTGCGCGTCCACCGGCTTGAGCAGGACCAGGTCGAGCGTGCCCTCCTCGATCTCCACCAGCAGCTGGAGCGCGTTGGGCATGACCAGCATCTGTACTACGCCGTTCAGCATGGTGTAGACGCCCATCAGCACCAGCAGCTGGTGGGAGTCCCAGCCGTCCAGCCGGTTCACCTGGCCGAACACCAGCGCCAACGCCACCAGGCCGGAGCCCAGCGCCAGCACCGAATGCACCAGCCGCAGCAGGAAGTTCGCCCGGTACTGCAACTCGTTGAGCAACTGAACTCGTAAGTACAGCAGCGCCAGCTTCACGCGCCCACCCCCGTGTACCGCCGGACCGCTCGTCGCCACACCACGGCCAGCAGCAGCGACCCGATGCCGACCCACAGTGCCTGCACGCCGAGGCCGGTCAACAGCACCGACGGCGACCGTGGCGTGACGACCGCGTCGATCGGAAAGCCGAACGTCCACTCGAACGGGAACCACGCGGCGGCGTTCTGCATCCACTGCGGCAGCAGGGTGATCGGCACCAGCCGGCCGGACAGCAGCAGCTCCAGCACCAGGTACAGCTCGAACAGGGCGCTGGCCCGCGTGGTCCAGAACGTGACCAGCCCGATCAGCCACAGGAACAGCGACCGGATCACGAAGGCGCCCCAGATCGCCACCAGGAACACCAGCACGCCCACCACCGTGAAGTGGAACTCCGGCCGGAACACCAGGACCAGCACCGCCGCCACCGGCACCCACTGCGCGATCCACACCACCTTCGCGCCGCCGAAGCCGGCCAGGTCGTAGTGGATCGGGTGCAACGGCAGCAGCAGCCGCCCCGACATCCGGCCGGTCGCGATGCGATGCTCGAACCCGGCCGGCGCGTAGACCACGTTCATGTTCCGCACCAGCGTCCAGACGATGTAGTACGCCGCCAGCGAGCCGGGCGTGTAGCCGCCGACCGAGCCGCCCTGCGCCCGGGCGACCGTCGACCAGACGATCAGGTAGATCACCGGCTCGGCCAGCATGCCGGCCATGAACAGGTAGTTGCTGGCCCGGTAGCTGAACCGCTGGATGACCGACTGCCGCGCGGCGGCCAGGTAGAAGGCGGGAAGTCCGGTCATGGCAGGACCTCCGCGTTGGAGGCGAAGATCTGCTCGATCACGTCCTCGATCGGCGGCGCGGCCACGGTCAGGTCGGTGACCTGGACCTCGGCCAGCAGCTTGGCCATCACCGAGGGTGCTTCGTCTGCCGGCACGCGGATCCGGGACCGGCCGTCGCCGCAAGGGCGGCAGTCGCCGTACGGGCTGAGGTCGACGGCTGGGTCGGCCGGCGTCACCTCGATCTCGCGATGGGCGGTGAACCGCTCGCCGAGCCGGGACAGCTCGCCGTCGTACAGGATCCGGCCACGGTGGATCACCACGACGCGCCGGCACAGTGCCTCGATGTCGGCCATATAATGGCTGGTCAGCAGCACGGTCGCGCCCCGGGACCGGTTGTAGTCGGCGACGAAGGTGCGGATCCGGCGCTGCATGACGACGTCGAGGCCGAGGGTGGGCTCGTCCAGGAACAGCACTTCCGGCTGGTGCAGAAGGGATCCGACCAGCTCGGCCTTCATCCGCTCGCCCAGCGAGAGGGTGCGCACCGGCTTCCGAACCAGGTCACCGAGCTCCAGGAGCTCGACCAGCTCATCTCGGGTACGCCGGAACTGATCCCGGGGGATCTGGTAGATGGTCCGGTTCAGCTCGTAGGAGTCGACGGCCGGCAGGTCCCACTGGAGCTGGTACCGGTTGCCCATCACCAGCGCCATCCGGCGCAGGTACGCGGGCTCGCGGCGAGCCGGCCGGTGCCCGAGCACCTGCACGGTGCCGTCCGACGGGTGCAGCAGCCCGGCCAGCAGCTTGAGGGTGGTGGTCTTGCCGGCCCCGTTGGCGCCGAGGAAACCGACGACCTCGCCGGGCTCGATGCGCAGGTTGACGTCCCGCACGGCGTGCACTGTCCTGGTCGGACGGTGGAACAAGCCGCCGAAGGCCGACCGTAGACCGGCGTCCCGCTCCGTGACGGTGAACGACCGGGTCAGCCCGACCGCTTCGATCGCCGGCGTCATGACGCGGCCCCCAGCGGGTCGACCAGCACCAGCCGGATCTCGGACGTGTACGTCGAGCCGTCCACATCGGACAGCCAGGTCTGCTCGATGTCCGGCAGCATCTCGGCGATCGTCAGCGTGTGCCGGCCGGGGTCCTTCGCCGCCTTGCGCACGGCCTTGGCCACCTGCTCCAGCAGCGGCACGCTGGTGAAGTCGAGCAGCACCGGCTTGCGCTCGGTGTGCACCCGGCAGAAGGTGCGCACCGGCATGTCGTGTGTCGCACGGAACTCCTGCGCGGCACGGAACCGGGCCACCGGCGTCTTGGCGAACGCCCACGTCAGCTCGACGGGTTCGAAGCTCCACGTCTCACGCTGGATCACCAGGCGGTCGACCGAGATCCGTGGCATGTGCTTGGCCGGTGCCAAGGGATGGAACGCGCCGATGACCGCGGCCGACACCTGTTCCGCCAACACTTCCAGCAGGTCGTACGGGCCTTCGCCGGTCCTGCTCGAGACAAGCAGGCGATCGCCGTCCCGGTAGACCTCCAGTGCCGCCGACGGCAGCACCGGACCGGGCGCGCCGCTGCCGGCGTCGTGCAGGCACCAGTAGTGGTACTCCGGCGACAGCAGCGCCGCCGGGTAACTGCGGGAGTTGACCAGCGGCGAATCCTTGGTCGGCACGGTGTAGAACCGCCGGCCACCGTGATCACGCTCGGCTGCGGCCAGCAGACGCTTCTGGTCGGGATGCCGCTCGACGAACGGCCTCGCCTCCAGGGTGTTGGTCGCCAGGTGCAGTTCGCCCATCACCACGGAGAACTCGCCGCGGCGGATCGCCTCCAC
>DATJJB010000755.1:0-9350 GCA_035492655.1 Kutzneria sp.
AGCAGGACAACGGGTTTGCCGGCCGCGACGGCTTCTCCCGCGGCCGCGACGAAGTCGCGACCGTCCTGGAAGTCCTCACAGTAGGCCGCGATGACCTCGGTGCCCGGGTGGTGGGCGTAGGCGCGGATCAGGTCGGCGGCGCAGAGATCGGCCTGGTTGCCCAGCGAGGCGAAGCGGGAGAAGCCCAGGCCGCGGTCGGCCAGGAACTTGCTCAGCTCCAAAGCCATGTTGCCGCTCTGCGAGACCAGGCCGACCGGCCCGTGCGGCAACGGATTCGACACCAGGAACAGGTCGCTGGTGGCGTCGAGGACACCCAGGCAGTTCGGTCCGAGCAGCACGGCGCCGGCCGCCCGGATCTTGTCCGCCACGGCGATCTGCGTGGCCCGGCCCTCGTCGCCGAGCTCGGCGAAACCGGAGGTGATGCCGACGATCGCCGTCGCGCCGGCGGCCAGCGCGTCGTCCACCGCGGCCTCGAATCCGGCCGCCGGCACGGTGATCACGACGCAGTCGACCGGCTGTTGGATCTCGGCCATGGTGCGGTAGGTGGGCTGGCCGAGGACCGGTTCGCCGCGGCGGTTGACCAGGTAGACGGGCCGGCTCATACGCAGGGCCTGCACGCTGATCCAGTTGCCGTACTTGGTCTCGTCGTTGCTGGCGCCGAGAATCGCCACCGCTCGCGGCGTGAACAGCGCGTCGAGGTTCCTCACGCCTCCACCTCCGGCACCGGGTAGCCGGCGCCCCAGGCGTCCGCGCCACCGTCGACAACAACTGTTGTCCCGGTGACGTACGCGCCGCCTTTCGAGACCAGGAAGGAGATCAGCTCCGACACGTCCGCCGGCGTGCCGAGTCGGCCGAGCGGAACGGCCTGGGCCCAGCGTTGGCGGTCTTCGTCGCTGTAGTTCTCTTGCAGGCCTTCGGTCGCGATGGTGCCCGGGGCCACGCAGACCGATCGGATGCCGTAGCGGCTCCACTCCAGCGCGAGGCCGGCGGCCAGGTTCTCCAGCGCGGCCCGGGCGGCGCTGGCGTGCACCATGCCCGGAATGCCGCGGCGCGGCGAGAAGGCGATGAACACGATCACGCCCTGGCGATTGGGAATCATCGACCTCGTCGCGACTTCCCGGGTCAGCGCCCACGCGGCGTCGACTGCCAGCCGATGCACGGCCCGCCAGCCGCCGGAGCTGATCTGCTCGGCCGGCGCGGCGAACTGGCCGCCGGCGTTGTTGACCAGGATGTCGACGCGGCCGTACTCGTTGATCGCGGCGTCGACCACTGTCGTGACGTCGTCGCGGATGTCGGCCGTCAGCGCCAGGCACTCGCCGCCGGCTTTGACGATCTCGTCCCGCACGTTCTCCAGCGGCTCGGGCCGCCGCCCGCAGATCACCACCCGCGCGCCGCCTTGCGCCAGGTCCAGCGCCGTGGCCCGGCCGATGCCCGTGCCACCCCCGCTGATCACCGCCACCTGACCCTCGTGCACGTCCGGCCGAAGCACACCCACCGCCGACCTCCCGTCTGACTGACGCGTCAGTCAGAGCCAGTAAACAGGCCGTGTCAAGGGCAGACGGTGCATTTGACTGGCGCGTCAGTTAGGCTGGTCGGCATGACCCGTGCCGACGAGGACAGACGCGCCGCGATACTCGACGCCACCTGGCGGCTCATCGCCGAGCGCGGCTACCACGCGGTGCGGATCGCCGACATCGCCAAGGTCTGCGGCACCAGCACCGGGACCGTGCACTACTACTTCCCCGGCAAGCACGACGTGCTCACCGAGGCGTTGAAGCACTGCGTCGAGCACGCTTTCGAGCGGCAGAGCCACGAGCTGCGGCAGATCGACCACGCCTACGAGCGGCTGCTGAAGCTCATCGACATGCAGCTGCCCAAGGTGGGGCCCGTCCGCGACGAGTGGTCCGTGTGGCTCCAGTACTGGGCCGAGTCCGCCATCCGGCCCGAGCTCCGGCCGGTGCACAGCGAGTTCTACGCCCGCTGGCGGGAGACCGTCGTACGCATCGTTCGGCGGGGCCTGCGCCAGGGCGTCTTCCGCGACGTCGACGCCGACCAGGTCGCCCTGCGGCTCACCGCCCTCACCGACGGCCTCGCCATCCAGGTCCTCACCGGCTCCCCCGCCGTCACCGTCACCGTGATGCGGGAACTCCTGGTCGACTTCGCCCGCCGCGAACTCCTCGTCGCCGCCGTCGCCTGAGCCCCCCAGATGTCACATGAGCGTCATACTTGCCTCCCAGAGGCACATCCGGACCGCATGTGACAGCGGGCTGAGGGCGGCGGCACGCCCCACCGCCGCCCCGGGCAGTGGCTCAGTGCGCGCCCACCCGCGCGCGGCTGTGCAGCGCCAGCAGGGCGATGCCGCCGAGGATGCAGACCACCTCGGTGATCACGCTCCAGTACTCCGGCTGGCTGTTGAACTGGTCGTGCTGGCCGAGGAATCCGACCGTCGCGGCCAGCAGGTAGGAGCCGAGGGTGAGCACCCCGAAGCCCAGTGCGCCCAGCGCGGGCAGCCAGTGCCGCCAGGCCAGCACGGCGATCGCCAGCACCAGGCCGCCGATCGCGTTCAACAGGAACAGCGGCGTGACGATGCCCGGGTAACCCTGCGTGAACAGGAAGTAGTGCACGCCGGCCGAACCCAGCAGCGCCACCGCGACAACGATCCGCAACACCCAACCCATCATGACCGTCCTCCACTTCGTGCCCCTGTTCGACACACGAGCACAGCCTCGGACCGGTTCACCAGCCTCGCACGCGGAAGCCCCGACCGGGTTACGCCGGTCGGGGCTTCCTCGATTCCGCTCAGCCGTCCGAATCGGACGACGGGATGAAGCCGCCCGGCACCTGGTCGGGCGCGTAGAGCTGCTTCTCCCCCGGGTACGGCGTGGTCCAGCCGTGCGTCTGGTACCAGGTCCAGTGGTCCATCTGCAACGGGTTGGCGTAGTCCGGCACGGCGTCGGACCCGGTCAGGCGCTGCTTGCCGGCCCACTGCTGCCACTGCGCGGCCAGCGCCTTCTTGTCGGCCGGCACGGCGGTCGACGGCTGGGCGTACTGGGTGACGACGTCGTTGCCGCAGCTCGGCGGGGTCGGCAGGCCCAGGGTCAGCGACGTGCGGTTGGGCACGGCGGTGTACGGCGTGAAGTCGGGCTTGCTGGTGAACGCGGAGGCCATCGGGGTGGCGGCGGTGTCCTTCTGGTTCATCGGGTGCACGCCGAGGATCTGCTCGATGGTCCGGATCATGGTGATCTGCGAGTAGTAGTGGTCGTCCACCACGCCGTGCCGGGCCCACGGGCTGATGATCTGGATCGGCGCGCGGTGCCCGTCCACGTGGTCCAGGCCGGCCTGCGAGTCGTCCTCGGCGATGAAGATCGCCGAGTCCTTCCAGTACGGGCTGTGCGAGATGGTGTCGACGATCCGGCCGACGGCCAGGTCGTTGTCGGCGACCTGGGCGGCCGGGTTGGGCGGGCCGCCGGTGTGGTCGCTGGACAGCCAGAACATGTTCAGGTTGGCCGGCCCGTGCTTGGCGAAGTCCTGCTGCCAGATCTGCTCGCGGTAGATGTCCGGCACCGAGGTGTCGAACTTCGGGAAGCCGGGCACGGACACGGTGTTGAGCGACGGGATGGGCGAGGACGACACCAGCGGGTAGGCGGTGGACTGCCCGGTGGCGGCCATGTTCCTGGCGTCGCAGTACAGGTTCTGCCACGACGCGTCGGCCGGCTTGGTCAGGAACTGCTGGAACTCGCCGAAGTCCCGCACGGTCTTGCCGGCGGCCTGCGCGCCGGTCCAGATGAAGCCGGACTCCTGGTGGCCAAGCGCGTCGTCCTCGGTGTCGTAGCTGCGCTGGTACTCGCCGGCCGAGGACTCGGTGTACTCGGGATTGTCGGCCTGCATCAGCCAGTTGTGGCCCTCGGCCGAGTTGGTGCCGATGTCGTAGGTGTTGTCGTACAGGCCGAACTGCTGCTCGAGCGCGTGCTGGTTGGGCGTGACGTTCTCGCCGAACTGGGCCAGTGTCGGATCGCCGCTGCCGCGCGTGTCGTCCCCGTACACCTGGTCGTAGGTCCGGTTCTCCTTGACGATCAGGAACACGTGCTTGATCGTCGACGGGTCGCCGAGCCGCTGCGGGACCGGCACCGGCTGGGCCTTGTGCCCCTTGGCCGTCTCGGCCGCGTTGGCGGTCCAGCCGTTCTGCTGGAACACCTTGCCGGTGTAGCCGCGGACGGTCCGGTCGTCGGGCAGCGTGAACTTCTGCACACTGGACGTGGTGTCGTGGGTGCCGTGCCCGGCGGCCGTAGTGGGACGGCGGGCGTCGATGCCCCGCGTGTTGGACACGACGATCGTGTTGCCGACGGTGGCGATGGCCGTCGGGAAGTAGTCGGTGGGCAGCAGGCCGACGTAGCTGACCGGCTCCTGTGCCTTCGAGAACCGGTACACGGCAACGGCATTGGCCCGGCCGAGGGTGACGAGCAGGTGCCCGTCGCCGGTCACGGTGATGCCGTCGGGTTCGTAGCCGACGGTGGCTTCCGGCCAGGGGCGGGTGGCGATGGTCTGCACGACCTTGTCGCGGCCGGTGTCGATCACCGACACGTCGTTGCTCGCGGTGTTGGCCACGAACAGCGTGTTTCCCTTGGCGTACAAGGCGGTCGGGTGCAGGCCGACATCGATGCTACGGACCGTCGTGCCGGCCGGGTCGATCACGCTGACCGTGCCGGTGGTCGTCGCGCCGGTGACCGGGTTGGCCGGCACCTGGGTGTTGTACGAGTTCAGCGTGGTGTCGCCGGGGCCGGCGGGCCGGCCGCCCTCGTTGCTGACGTACAGCTTCGAGCCGATGCGGACCAGGTCGCGCGGGGCGTTGCCGACGGCCCAGCCCTGGGTGATCGCCCCGCTGGCCGCGTTGATCGCCACGACCCGGTTCTGGCCGTTGACCGCGGCGTACACCGTCGCGCCGTCGGCCGAGAACACCGCCTGTGCCGGCAGGCCGTGCTTGGCGCCGTCGGCCGGGATGCTGACGAAGGTCGGGTTGGCCAGCGAGCCGTCGGCGTTGACCGTGAACCGGCGGTAGCCGTCGGTCTGCGCCATCCACAGCGACTTGCCGTCCGGCGAGTACGACGGGCCTTCCTGGCCGACGTCGTTGCCGGGGATCCTCAGATCGGCGGTGGCGGAGTTGCCGATCTGCTGCTGCACCTTCCAGTTCTTCAGGTCCACGACGGCCAGCGCCAGCCCGCCGTCGGTGATCAGCGCGGCCAGGTGGCTGCCGTCGGGGCTGACCGCGGAAGCCATGATCTTGCCGTTGTTCAGGACCAGCCGGTCGCCGATCGGGTTGAGGTACTGGTCGCTGGAGATCACCTCGCCCTGCGGCGTGCTGTCGCCGACCCGCTCGGTGCCGAACTGCTTGGTCGACGCCGAGCCGACGCCGGTTCCCACGACGACCAGCGCCAGGGTCGCGGCGCCGGCGACCAGGACTCTGGACCGGCTGCGCCTGCCGGTCGGCTTTCTGCGGCGTGTCACCTGCATGAGCTCATCCCTTCGACAGCAGTTCGAGGTGGCCGTCGAACTGCCACAGCGGGTTGGGTTGGTCCCCGGTCGGGGTGCGGACCTGGAAGTAGCCGTTGACTTCCTTCGGCCCGTCGCCGTCGGCCACGTACTGGCCGTCGGAGGCGATGTCGAGCTGGTAGATCGCCTGGCCCGCCACGGTGGTGCCGGGCAGGTGCCAGGACACGACGCAGCGCCAGTCGTTGCCGGGGCCGTCGGCGTCGACGAGCCCGTCGCCCTTGGTGCAGGCGACCGTGCTGGCCAGCTGCTCCTCCGTCACGTCAGGACGGTGGAGCTGCTGGGTCTGGAGCCGGTAGAGGTGCCCGAAGGCCGTGGCGACCGACTGCTGCACCTTGTGCTGGTCGATGCCGGAGCCGGTCGACGGCGAGGCCACGGCCAGCACGCCCATCGTGACGACCAGTAGCCCCACCAGCGGCGCGGCGGCGACGGTGAGGGCCCGTCGGCCGACGCCGTCGTTGCTCAGGTTGGTGAAGTCGCGGCGCATGAACACGAGGTACGCCAACAAGGTCGCCGCGACGGCCCACACCAGGCTGACCACGACGCCGATCAGCAACGGGCCGAGTTGCGCTGGAGTGGTGAACAGGCCCGTCCAGGCGATGAAGGCGTAGCTGGGCAGGGCCAGTCTTACTGCGACCGGCAGTGGCAGCAGCTGGGCCACGCCCATGCCCAGGGCGACGACGGCCGGCAGCAGCAGGCCCATCGGCGAGCGCCCGAACACCACCGAGCCGAGCAGGCCGATACCGGCCAGGGCCAAAGTCGGGGCCAGTACACAGATCCACGCCAAGGCGACCAGGCCGGCGGCCTCGCCCGGCGGCAGCAGTCGGCCGTCCAGGGCGACGAGCGGCTGGCTGCCGACGGCCACGAGGCCGCCGACCGCGCCCGACACGGTCAGACCGACGACCAGCACGAGGATCACGGTCAGGCTGGCCAGCGCCTTCGACACGAAGATCCGCCGGTAGGACCGCATGGCCACCAACAGGTGTCGCCACGTGCCGAGCCGGTCCTCGGCCGCGAAGACGTCGCCGGCGACCACGGAGGTCAGCAGCGGCAACGCGTACGTGCCGGCGAAGCCCAGCAGCACCAGCGGGCCGGCCCAGCCGGAGATGTTCATCCAGCGGCCGAACAGGGTGTCGGTCGGCAGGTCGCTCTGCTGGCTCACCGCGGCCACGAACAGCGCCGGGGCCAGCCAGCAGGCCAGCACCAGCAGCCGGATCCGCCACTGCGACACCAGCTTTACCATCTCGAACCGGTAGCCGCGGACCACCGGGACCTCGGTGCGGTCGAGGACGGCGGTCATCGGGCGGCCTCCTCGGTCAGCGCCAGGAACGCGGCTTCCAGCGGCGACACCACCGGGGCCAGCTCCCGGACGGCCGTGCCGGCCTGCACGAGGCGTGACACCAGGTCGTCCAGAGCAGGAATCTCGGCTCGCACAACCAGAAGCTCACCGCTGTCGAGGACGGTGATGCCCGGTGTGTCGGCGGCGGTCCGGGCCGCGGCTACCGGATCCGAGGTACGTAATCGGTAGTCGAGCTCACGGTTCTCGGCCGACAGTTTGCCCAAGGGGCCGGTGAACACCACGCGGCCGGTGGCGAGAATGGTGACTTCGGCGCACAGCGCCTCGACGTCGTCCATGCGGTGGCTCGACACGATAACGGTCGCACCGTTGTCAGCCAGTCGGGTCAGGACACCGTGCACATGCCGTTTGCCGGCCGGGTCGAGGCCGTTGGACGGCTCGTCGAGCACCAGCAGCTGGGGGTTGGTCAGCAGCGCCGCCGCGAGCCCGAGGCGTTGCCGCATACCGAGGGAGAAGCCGCGGACCTTGTCATCGGCGACGTCGCTGAGGCCGACATCGGCCAGCACCTCGTCGATGTTCGCGGCGCGTCCCCGCAGCTTGGCCAGCGCGGCCAGGTTCTGCCGGGCGGTGAGCTGCGGATACAAGCCGGGTCCGTCCACGAAGCCGGCGACGCCCTCCGGCGCGGTCAGCGCCCGGCCGACCGGCGCGCCGAGGATCTCCAGGCTGCCCTCGTCCGGCACGGCCAGGCCCAGCAGCAGCCCGAGCAACGTCGTCTTGCCGGCCCCGTTCGGCCCGACCAGCCCGTGGATCTGCCCCGGCGCGATGTCCAGGTCCACGCCGTCCAGCGCCACGACATCACCGAAGCACTTGGTGATCCCGCGCGCCCGCACCGCCTCCATGGTCAAGGAACGTAGGCCACGCTTCGTGACGCCGAGAAGGTCGCGAGTTTAACGTTCACTGAACTCGCCCGGGTGACTCGGACAAGCGAGCAGGATTCACCGCCCGGTCCGGCTGGCCTTCCGGAATTCGCGGTTCAGCGTGGCGATGCTGGCGAACGGAATGCCCTTGGGACAGGACGCCACGCACTCGCCGGTGTTGGTGCAGCCGCCGAAGCCCTCGTCGTCCATGGTGTCGACCATGTCCAGCACCCGTCGCGCCCGTTCGGGCTCGCCCTGCGGCAGCAGGCTGAGGTGGGTCACCTTGGCCGCGGTGAACAGCATCGCCGAGCCGTTGGGGCAGGCGGCGACGCAGGCCCCGCAGCCGATGCAGGTGGCGTTGTCGAAGGCCAGGTCGGCCGACGGCTTGGGCACCGGCGTGGCGTGCGCGTCGGGAGCGCTGCCGGTCGGGGCGGTGACGTAGCCGCCGGCCTGCACGATCCGGTCCAGCGCGGAGCGGTCCACCACCAGGTCCTTGATGACGGGAAAGCCCTTGGCCCGCCAGGGTTCCACGTCGATCGTGTCGCCGTCGGAGAAGGACCGCAGGTGCAGCTGGCAGGAGGTCGTGCGCTCGGGGCCGTGGGCCTGGCCGTTGATCACCACGCCGCAGGAGCCGCAGATGCCCTCGCGGCAGTCGTGGTCGAAGGCCACGGGTTCCTCGCCGGCGGCGATGAGGTCCTGGTTGAGGACGTCGAGCAGCTCCAGGAACGACATGTCCGGGCTGACGTCGTCGACCGGGTAGGCGACGAGCTGGCCGTCGGCCTGCGGGCCGGCCTGCCGCCAGATGCGAACGGTGAGTTTCACGTGTAGCTCCGCTGGGTCGGGTGGACGTGCTCGAAGGCGAGTTCCTCGCGGTGCAGCACGGGAATCTCGCCGTGCTCCCACGCGGCGACGTAGGAGAAGTTGTCGTCGTCGCGTTGGGCCTCGCCCTCGGGCGTCTGGTGCTCCTCACGGAAGTGCCCGCCGCACGACTCCTCGCGGTGCAAGGCGTCGATCAGCAGCAGCTCCGCCAGTTCGAGGAAGTCGGCCACCCGGTTGGCCTTCTCCAGCTCCTGGTTGAGTTCTGCCGAACTGCCGGGAATGCGGACGTCACGCCAGAACTCGGCGCGTAGCTCGGGCACCCGTTCCAGGGCCTTGGTCAGGCCCTCCCGGGTGCGGGACATGCCGCAGTAGTCCCACATCAGCAGGCCCAGCTCCCGATGGAACGAGTCCACCGACCGCTTTCCCTTGACGTTGAGCAGTCTCTCGATCCGTTGCCGCACCTGGGTTTCCGTCCGGACAACGGCTTCGTCCTCGGCTTGGACGCTGTCGAGCTTGGCCCCGCCGAGGTAGTCGTTGAGCGTGGCCGGCAGCACGAAGTAGCCGTCGGCCAGCCCCTGCATCAGCGCCGACGCGCCGAGCCGGTTCGCGCCGTGATCGGAGAAGTTGGCCTCACCGATGACGAACAGGCCGGGGACCGTGCTCTGGAGGTCGTAGTCGACCCACAGGCCGCCCATGGTGTAGTGGATCGCCGGGTAGATCCGCATCGGCACCTGGTACGGGTCCTCGGCGGTGATCCGCTGGTACATGTCGAA
>DATJJB010000756.1:0-4115 GCA_035492655.1 Kutzneria sp.
GCACCGCCGCGCCCTATCTGCATTACGGCGTCGTGGATTCGAACGATTCCTTGGTGCACTACGTCGACGTGCCGCTGCCCGGGCCTCGGCTGCCGCACGACATGGCGTTCACCGAGAACTACGCGATCCTCAACGACTGCCCCATGTTCTGGGACGCCGACCTGATGGCCAAGGGCGTCCATGTGCCGCGTTTCCACCGTGACATGCCGTTGCGGCTCGGCGTCATCCCTCGCCGCGGCGGCAGTGACGAGGTCCTCTGGTTCGAGGCCGAGCCGACCTACGTGCTGCACTGGGTCAACGCGTACGAGGAGGGCGACGAGATCGTGCTCGACGGCTTCTTCCAGCACGACCCCATGCCCGCCGACAACGGCCAACCCGGCTCGGTGCAGCGCATCTTCCGCTTCCTGGCGTTGGACCGCCTCCAGACCCGGCTGCACCGCTGGCGGCTCAACCTGGCCACCGGTGCGTGCAAGGAGGAGCAGCTCACCGACTCCGTCACCGAGTTCGGCATGATCAACTCTGGGGTCGGTGGCCGTCGCCACCGCTACACCTACGCCGCCACCGGCAAGCCGGGCTGGTTCCTCTTCGACGGTCTCGTCAAGCACGACCTGCTCTCCGGCAGCGAGGAGCGCTTCTCCTTCGGCGACGGCGTCTACGGCAGCGAGACCGCGGTCGCCCCTCGCGTCGGCTCCACCGCCGAGGATGACGCCTATCTCGTCACCCTCACCACCGACATGGTCAACGATCGCTCCGAGTGCCTGGTCTTCGACGCCCAGCGGGTCTCCGACGGTCCCGTAGCGCGGATTCGTCTGCCGGAACGCGTTTCCAGCGGCACCCACTCGACGTGGGCCCCCGGCTCGTCCCTCCCGGGTTGGCGTGACTGACCACACCGAACTGCCCGCCGGCCAGCGTAACGCCATTGGCGTTACGCTGGGCCTGCTGGGCGACGAGTGGTCGCTGCTCATCCTGCGCGAGGCGCTGCTCGGCGCCAGTCGGTTCGTCGACTGGCGGGCCCGGCTCCCGATCTCCAACGCGGTGCTGGCGGCCCGCCTGCAGCGGCTGACCGAGGCTGGCCTTTTCCTGCGCGGCAACGGGTATCGGCTGACCGAGCGGGGAGCCGACGTCTGGTCGGTGCTGCTGAGCATCTGGGCCTGGGAGTCCCGTTGGGTCCCGAGCCACCCCGAACGACTGCCTGGTCGCGTGCACCGCCTGTGCGGCAAGCCTTTCGACCCCGTGTTGGTCTGCTCGGCCTGCGACACGGCGGTGCAGGCGATCGACCACACCCTGGACGGCGGCTTCGGCCCCAGTGGCTCGTGGGAACGCTCGGTGCCGGAGGCGACGACCAGGCGGCGGTCGGCCGGCGACGCGGGCCTGTTCCCCGAGACCACGGCCCTGATCGGCAACCGCTGGTCGGCGGCGCTGGTCGGGGCGGCTTTCCAAGGCGTGCACCGGTTCAGCGACTTCCAGCGCTGCCTGAACACCTCGCCGACCATGGTCGCCGACCGGATCCGCACCCTGTGCGCCCTCGGCGTGCTCGGCGACGACTACCGGCTCACGGCCAAGGGGCTGGCCTTCTTCCCGGTCGTCATGTGCCTGGTCGGCTGGGCCCAGCGGTGGTACCGCGCGGCGGAAGGGCCGGCGCTGAGCTACCGGCACCTCCCGTGCGGCGCGGAGTTCGAAGCCGCGCTGGACTGCTCGTACTGCCAGGATCGCTTGGTGCGCAAGGACGTCGTGCCTACCAGCTGACCGGGCCGTGCTCGTCGAAGAAGCCGCCGGTCGGGCCGTCCGAGGCCAGCATGGCCAGCTCGATCGCGATCTTCGCGCCCTGGGCCGGCGTGCGGGTTCCCTTGTGGCCGTTCAGGTCCGTCGCGACGTAGCCCGGCGTGCAGGCGTTCACCTTGATCTGCGTGTCGGCCAGCTCCCGCGCGTACTGCACGGTGATCGCGTTGAGCGCCGACTTCGAGCTGCCGTAGGCCATGGACAGGCCGAGCCGGCTGTTCGACGCGGCCTGCTGCGAGATCGACCCCAGCCGGCTCGACACGTTCACGATGCGCGCCGCGTCGGACTTGCGCAGCAGCGGCAGCATCGCGTTGGTCATCGCCACCACGCCGAACACGTTCGTCTCGTACACCCGGCGCATGTCGTCCAGCAGCGTCAGACTCGGTGGCACCTCCAGCTCGTTGGCCACGGCCGCGTTGTTGACCAGCACGTCCAGGCAGCCGTACTCGGCCGCCACCTGGTCCGCCGCCGCGTCGATCGACGCCTCGTCGGTCACGTCCAGCTGCTGGAACCGCACGTCCAGACCGTCGTCGGCCAGCTCGGCCACGGTCTGCGCGCCGCGCTGCCGGTCCCGCGCCGACGCCAGCACCGTGAAGCCCCGCTGCCCAAGCCCCCGGGCGATCTCCCGTCCGATTCCCTTGTTGGCGCCGGTCACCAGCGCCACCCGCCCGTTCCTCGTCATGGTTTTCATCCCATCACCTGGAGTGCGCTCCAGCGCAAGCTCCTTTATGCCCCGCCGGCCCGGACCAGGCCGCTCTCGTACGCGATCACCACCAGCTGTGCGCGGTCACGGGCGTGCAGCTTGGCCAGCAGCCGGCTGACGTAGGTGCGGGCGGTGGCCGGGGTGATGGCCAGCGCGGCGGCGATCTCGTCGTTCGACCGGCCGGCCGCGACCTCGGTGAGCACCTCGCGTTCGCGCTCGGTCAGCGCGGGGAGCTGCGCCTTTGTCGGCGGCGGCGCCTTGATCGCCGCCATCATCACGCGGCGGGTGACGGCTGGGGAGAGCAGCGCCTCGCCGCTGGCCACGGTGCGCACGGCATTGCGCAGATCGTCGGGGGAGACGTCCTTCAGCAGGAAGCCGGCGGCACCGGCCCGGATGGCGTCGAACACGTGCTCATCGGTGTCGAAGGTGGTCAACATAACGACTTTGACGTTACGCAGGCGGTGATCGGCGACGATCTGCCGGGTGGCGGCCAGGCCGTCGACGCCCGGCATGCGGATGTCCATCAGCACCACGTCCGGGAGCTCGGCAGCGGCCAGGGCGACCGCGCTCGTGCCGTCCTCGGCCTCGCCGACCACGGTGATGTCCTCGGCCCGTTCGAGCAGCGCGCGCAGACCGGCCCGCACCAGGAACTGATCGTCGACCAGCGCGACCCTGATCATGGCAGCGGCAGCCTTGCCTTGACCTGAAAGCCGCCGCCGGGCCTTTCGCCGGCGGTGACCGTGCCGCCGAGCAGCTCCGCCCGCTCGCGCATGCCGGTGAGTCCGTGGCCGTCGTTCTTGTCCGAGCTGCCGGTGCCGTCGTCGGTGATCTCCAGGGTGATGTCGTTGTCGCCGTAACGGATCAGCACTTCGGCGCGGGTGGCGTTGGCGTGGCGCAGCACGTTGGTCAGCGACTCCTGGACGATTCGGTACGCCGTGGTGTCGACCACCACCGGCAGCGGCACTTCGTCGCCCTGAATGGTGATCGTGACCGGCAGGCCGGTCGCTTCGGCCAACTGCCCCAGGCGGCCCAGGCCGTTGGTCGGCTGCGTGCTCTCCCCGTCCGCCCCACGCAGCAGTCCGATACTCGCCCTCAACTCCCGCATCGTGTCCCCGCTCGCCTCGCGGATCCGGGCCAGCGCCGCCCGCGCCGCCGGCAGATCATCCTCCAGCGCTTCGTCGGCGACGCTGGAATGCAGCGATATCACCGAAACCGTGTGCGCGATGACGTCGTGCAGATCGCGGGCGATGTGCATCCTTTCCAGCTCCACCTGCCGCTTCGCCTCCTGCTGACGTTCCATCTCCGCGCTCTCGGCCCGTAGCCACATCTCCTCTTTCAGCCGCCGTCGCGTCCGAACCCCGTCGCCAAGCAGGATCACCGCCGCGATCAGCGTGACCGAGGTGCCGAACTCGTACCCGAACAGATAGGCCAGGTTCTGCCCCTGCGACACCCGATACGCGCTCGACAGCGTGAGCAGCACCACCGACGCGATCACCGCCGCCCCGATCTTGCCCGCCTCCGCCGCCGAATACAGCGCGCCGGCCACCGGCACCGCCAGCCCGATCGACGGATAGCCGGCCGCGTAGTACGCGAAGAAGCCGACCACCGTCGCCGCCAGCACCAGCACCGGGAA
>DATJJB010000757.1:0-9752 GCA_035492655.1 Kutzneria sp.
CTCTACCAGTGCTGAAGACGGGAATCCCCCGATCCGGCGCCTGGATCGGGGGACCCGTACTCGTCAGTCCTGGCGCGCTATCGCGTACGCCCGACGGGACGAAGCGCGAGCGCGCCGAGAGACTTCCCGAGCATCCGCACACCTCCCTTCGGTTGGGCCACCCCTTGCGGCCGTGTGCCGATATCTGATCGTCTCGGCCCCACCCAGGTCAACGGGTTTTTCGCGGCGGGCGGGACGGTACCCTTTGCACTCATCCGTAATTGAAGAACGCAAGGAGTGACGTGGCAGCCACCGACGAGGCACGACGGCTGGCGCTGGTGGCCGCTCACGCGGCCGCCGACAAGAAGGCGCACGACATCAAGGTGCTGGACGTCTCCGCCCAGCTCGTGATCACGGACTGCTTCGTGATCGCGTCGGCGCCCAACGAGCGTCAGGTCGGCGCCATCGTGGACGCCGTCGAGGAGAAGATGCGGGAGGCCGGCACCAAGCCGGTGCGCCGCGAGGGGGCCCGCGAGGGCCGCTGGGTGCTGCTCGACTTCGTGGACGTCGTCGTGCACGTGCAGCACACCGAGGAGCGTGTCTTCTACGGCCTTGAGCGGCTGTGGAAGGACTGCCCGGAGATCCCGTTCGACGACGGGTCCAGTGAGGACGGTTCATGACCCTGAGCAGAATCCTGCTGTGGCGGCACGGGCAGACCGAGCACAACGCCAGCGGCCACTGGCAGGGCCACCTGGACTCGCCGCTGACCGAGCGGGGCCGGGAGCAGGCGCGGGCCGCGGTGCCCGCGCTGCTGGCGTACGAGCCGCAGCAGGTGGTCGCCTCCGACCTGCGGCGGGCCACCGACACGGCGAAGATCCTGGTCGAGGCCAGCGGGCTGCCGCTGCGGCTGGACAAGCGGCTGCGGGAGACCGACATCGGCCACTGGCAGGGGCTGACGTCGGCCGAGGTGGACGCCCGCTACCCGGGCGGCATCAAGACCTGGCAGACCGACCCCACGTGGGCGCCGCCGGGCGGCGAGGCCCGCGTGGAGGTGGCGACACGGGCCCATGAGCTCGTCAACGAGCTGGACGAGGAGCAGTCCGGCACCGTGCTGCTGTGCGCGCACGGGGGCCTGATCACGGCGCTGACCGCGCAGCTGCTGACCATGCCGGTGTCGATCTGGCCGCAGTTGGGCGGGCTGAGCAACTGCCACTGGGCGGTGCTGGCCCGGCGGCCCGGCGGCGACGGCCGTTGGCGGCTGCTCACGTACAACGCCGGCGCGTGAACCTGCTCGTCGTCGGGGACTCGCTGTGCTTCCACGGGCCGGTCGGTCCGCTGGCCGCCGACGACCCACGGCTGTGGCACTCGGTGGCCGCGTCGTCGTTGGGGGGTTCCTCGGAGCTGATCGCCGGCTTCGGGTGGACCGCCCGCGACGCGTGGTGGGCGGTGACGGGGGATCCTCGGTTCTGGGCGGCGCTGGCCCGTGCCGACGTGCTGGTGCTGGCCGTGGGCGGCATGGACACGCTGCCGTCGCCGCTGCCGACGTATCTGCGTGAGGGGCTGCGGTTCCTGCGCCCGGACGCGCTGCGGCGGCGTGTGCGGGCGGCGTACCTGGCGGCGCAGCCTTGGTTGTCCCGGCTTGGTGGGCCGGTGGCGTTGCCTGCGCACCTGACGGAGCGCTACCTGGACGACTGCGTGCGGGCTGTGCGGGCGCTGCGGCCGGGGCTGCCCGTGGTGGGCATGGTGCCGCCCGTGCACCGCGCCGCCGTGTACGGCTACGTGCACAGCGGGCGGCCGGCGGGGGAGGCGGCCGTGCGCAGGTGGGCGTTGCGGCACGAGGTGCCGCTGCTGGACCTGCCGTCGCTGATCGGTGCGCACGTGCGTGGCGGGCACGGCAACCCGGACGGCATCCACTGGGGATTCGACGCACATCGGGCCGTGGGCCAGGCCTTGGCGGACACGGTCCGCCACCTGGACCCCGTCAACCCGTAGGCTGGGCGGCCGTGTCCGTCGCAGTCGTCACCGACTCCACCGCGTACCTGCCGGAAGGCTTCGCCGAGCGGCGCTCGGTGCGGGTGATCCCGCTGCACGTGCTGGTCGACGGGGTCGGGCGGCTGGACGGCGTCGACTTCGGGCCGGCCGAGCTGGCCGGCGCCCTCGGCGAGCGGCGGACCGTCACGACTTCGCGGGCCAATCCCGCCGAGCTCGCCGCCGAGTACCGCAAGGCATTGGAGGACGGCGCCGATTGCGTCGTCGCCGTGCACCTGTCGGGGGAGCTGTCCGGGACGTGGAACGCCGCGTGGATGGCCGCCGAGGAGGTTGGGCCGGATCGGGTGCGGATCGTCGACTCCCGGTCCACTGCCATGGGGCTCGGATTCGCCGTCCTGGCTGCCGCGGACGCTGCTGCCGCGGGCGCGTCGCCGGCTGAGGTGGAGCGTGCCGCCACGCGCGTGGCCGCCCGCGCTCGGACGTTCTTTTCCGTTGAGACGCTTGAGCATCTGCGTCGTGGCGGCCGTATCGGCACGACCGCTGCCTTGGTCGGGACGGCGCTGTCGGTGAAGCCGCTTCTGCACGTCGAAGACGGTCGCATCGTGCCGCTGGAGAAGGTCCGCACCACCAGCCGCGCCGTCGCCCGTCTCGTCGATCTCGCCGCCAATGCCGCCGGCCGTGGCCCGGTCGAGCTGGCCGTGCACCACCTGGCCGCCCCGGAGCGTGCCGCGGAACTCGCCGCCAAGCTGGAGTCCCGCCTGCCCAACTCGCCCGGCTGCCTGATCTCCGAGGTGGGGGCGGTGATCGGTGCCCACACCGGTACCGGGGTGCTTGGCGTGGTCGTCGTCCCGGGCGGCCTGAACCTCTCGGCCTGACTCCCCAACCCACCAGCATCGCACACCCCGACCCCGCCCAAGCCGGACCAAGATCGTCCAAGCCCCACTTGTCCACAGCCCCCGAGTTGTCCACAACTGGATCTTCGCCGGCCCCGCCCCCACCCCACCGCGCCCTAGCGTCGGCGCCGTGCTCGATCGACTGCGCCCAGGCGCCACCGACCACACGGCCCAGGTACGCAAGCGCCTGACCGAGGTGTTCGGCGACGCCGTGCCCGAACCGCAGGACGCGCCCGAAGGGCGGGCGGGTCCGTTGGTCGAGCGCTGGTTGCCCGGAGGCGCCCGGGTCCGCCGACCCCGAACGGCGGTACTCGCCCTCGCCGGCGCGGTGCTCATCGCCGCGCTGGCCGCTGCCCTGGGCATGTGGCTGAGCCGGCCCGTGCTGGAACAGCCACCGCACCTGCCCGCCCCCGCGACCCCAACCGCCGCGCACAGCGCGGGGGCGGGCAGGCCGGGGCCGTCGCCCGGGCCGTTGGTCATCAGCGTCGTGGGCAAGGTCGCCAGGCCAGGACTGGTCACGGTGCCCGACGGCTCCCGAGTCGCAGACGCACTGCGCGCCGCCGGCGGTCCACTGCCCGACGCCGACCTGACCCAACTCAACTTGGCCCGCAAGCTTTCCGACGGCGAACAGGTCGCCGTCGGGGTGCCGCAGCCCCAGGCGGCGCCGGGGCAGCCGCCCGGCAAGGTCAACCTCAACACGGCCACCGAGACCGACCTCGAGACGTTGCCTGGTGTCGGACCCGCGATGGCGCAACGGATTCTGCAGTGGCGGACCAAGAACGGCCGCTTCCAGTCGGTCGACCAGCTCCGCGAGGTCGACGGCATCGGCGCCACCAGATTCGACCACCTGAAGGACTTGGTGCAGACATGACCACTACTCGGATCGTCGCGGCCCGTGCCGTCCGCCGGCACGCCGCGGTGCTCGCCCTACCGGTCGCTCTTCTGTGCGGGCACCAGTTCTGGTGGTCGCTCGTCGTCGCCGTGGCGGCGGTCGGGATCGAACTCGTCCGGTTCCTCCGCTCGCCGCTGTTCATGCGGATCCGGATCGAGCCGGCGGTCCACGATGACTGACACCCGGATGGTGCCGGTCGCCCTGGTGGTGTGGGCGGTCGCCACGGTAGGCCTGGCCTGGGGCTGGCAGTTCAGCTGGCTGCTCGGCGCCCTGGCCGTGGGCACGGCCTTCGTGGTGGCCTTCCGATCACTGCGCTGGCGTCCGCAGGCCGTGCTGGTGATCGCCCTCGGCGCGTTGGCAACCTGTTGGATCGCAACGGTGATCCACGCAGCCGCGACGAATCCGCTACGGCAGGAGGCGGAGCGGGGCACTGTCGTCACGCTACGGGTCGAGGTGTCGGAACGACCGAAACCCCTTCGAACGCAAGGATTCGGCAGCCGGCAGGGCGGCGCGGACCGCGTGCTCGTCCCGGCTGGCGATGTCATCGTGCTGGCGCAGGCCGGCGACTGGGCCGACCTGCTGCCGGGCCAGTGGCTCACTGTCACCGGCCGGGCCGCGCCACCCCGCGGCGGCGACCTCACCGTCGCGGTCGTGCAGGCCAGGGGATCGCCGGCCGACGTGACGCCGGCCCCGCCCTGGCAGGTTGTCGCAGCCGCCCTGCGAAGCGGGCTGCGGCGAGCGTCGGCGGTGTTGCCGGACGAGCAGGCGGGTCTCGTGCCTGGACTGGTCGTCGGCGACACGGCGAACCTCTCGCCGCGGGTGTCCGACGAGTTCCGGGTGGCCGGCATGACCCACCTGCTCGCGGTCAGTGGGGCCAACCTGGCGATCGTCGCCGGTGCCGCGCTGTTCGCGATCCGGTTGCTGGGCTTGGGGCCACGGATCGCCGGCGTGGGCGCCGGCCTGGCGGTGATCGGGTTCGTCATCCTGGCCGGTCCGGAGCCGAGCGTGTTGCGGGCGGCGATGATGGGTGGTCTGGCGCTGTTGGCCTTGGTGTTGGGCCGGGAGAGATCGCTGCTGCCGGCGTTGGCCTGGTCGGTGGTGGTGCTGGTGCCGATCGACCCGGCGCTCGGCCTCAGCGCCGGGTTCGCGCTCTCGGTGCTCGCGACCGGGGCCCTGGTGCTGGTCGCGCCGCGATGGGCGGCGTGGCTGCGCGGCCGGGGCGTGCCGCCCGGCATCGCCGAGGCCGTGGCAGCGCCGCTGGCCGCGCACCTGGTGACCGCGCCGGTGATCGCTGGCCTGTCCGGTGAGGTGAGCGTGGTCGCGGTGATCGCCAACCTGGTGGCCGAGCCAGTGGTCGCGCCGGTGACCGTTATCGGCGTGCTGGCCACTGTGGTGACGCCGATGAACCAGTGGCTGGGCGAGTTGCTGACCCGGTTGACGAGCCCGGAGGCGTGGTGGCTCATCCACGTCGCCCGCTACACCTCGTCGATGCCGTTGGCGTCGATGCGCTGGCCGAACGGCCTGCTCGGGGCGGCGTTGTTGTCCGCCGTGTTGGTCGTCGGCTGGGCCGTGGTGCGGTCGCGGCGGCTGCGCGTGGTGGCGGCCGTGATCGTGGCCGGGGCGGTGCTGGTGTTGATGCCGGCTCGGCTCACCGGGTCCGGCTGGCCGCCGACAGGGTGGGCGATGGTGAGTTGTGATGTGGGGCAGGGCGATGCGCATGTGGTGGCGACGTCCGAGCCGGGACGGGTGGTGCTCATCGACACCGGCCCGGACCTCAGTTCGATCGTCGGCTGCCTGCACCGGCTCGGTGTGGTCAGCATTCCGCTGGTGGTGCTCAGCCACCTGCATGCGGACCACATCGGTGGCCTGTCGTCGGTGCTCGGCGACTATCCCGTCGGCGCGGTCGGTGTCGGGCCGCTGCACGAGCCGGCCTGGGCGTGGGACCAGGTTCGCCGGCTGGCCTCGGCCGCGGGCGTGAAGGTGGTGGACATCGTTGCCGGACAACGAATCGAGTTACCAGGAATGGCCATGACCGTGATCGCGCCGCAGGCCGTGCCGAGTCATCTCGGGCCCGACGCCGAGGGCACCCCGGTCAACGACGCCTCGCTCGTCCTGCGCGCCGACACGCCGGCCGGCCGGATCCTGCTGACCGGCGACATCGAACTGGAAGGTCAGGCCGACCTGTTGGCCGGCAACGAAGATCTCTCCGCCGACGTGCTCAAGGTGCCGCACCACGGCAGCCGTTACTCGCTCCCACGATTCCTGGAACGCGTCCGTCCTCGGATCGCTCTGGTCAGCGTCGGTGCCGGAAATCCCTTTGGGCACCCCAGTTCACTCATTTTGGATGCCCTGCGGCGGGAAGGAGCAACGGTCCTGCGCACCGATGAGGACGGTGACATGGCCGTCGTCGCCGGCCCGGACGGTCCACTCATCGCTCGCCGCGGCTCGGAGCGGGTCGTCCGCCGGTAGCGTCGGCCGGCCGGCGGTTTCTAGAGCCGCCCGCCGGAGGCGCTGTCGCCGGACAGCCGCTGGGCCAGGTACACCGGCACCGTGGAGGCCAGGATCAGGACCGCCGCGACGACGTTGACGATCGGAGCCTGGTTGGGCCGGAACAGGTTGTCGTAGATCCAGATGGGCACCGTTTCCAGGCCCGCGCCGAGGGTGAACGTGGTGACGATGATCTCGTCGAAGGAGAGGGCGAAAGCCAGCAGTCCGCCGGCCAGCAGGGCCGAGCGCAGCATCGGGAACGTGACGAGCCGGAAGGTGGTGATGCCGTCGGCGCCGAGGTCCATCGACGCCTCCTCGAGGTTGTTGCCCATGCGCCGCAGGCGGGCCACGACGTTGTTGAACACCACGACGACGCAGAACGTCGCGTGCGCGACGATCGCCGTGAACAGGCCGAGGTTGATGCCGAGGATGGTGCGGAAGGCGTTGTTCAGCGCGATGCCGGTGACGATGCCGGGCAGTGCGATCGGCAGCACGATCAGCAGCGAGATCGGGTTGCGGCCGATGAACTTGTAGCGCTGCAAGGCAAAGGCCGCCATCGTGCCGAGCACCAGTGCGATCGCCGTCGCTGCCACCCCCGCCTCCACACTCGTCCGCAGCGCCGCCAACGCCCCGTCGTTGCCGGCCGCCCGGCTCCACCACTCCAGCGTGAAGCCCGCCGGCGGCCAGCCGAACGTCGGATCCGCGTTGAAGGAGTTGAGCAACACCACGAGCAGTGGGAAGTACACGACCGCCAGTCCCGACACGAGTGCGCCCAGCAGCACCCGCCTGGTGGTTCGGGAGAACGTCATGTCCGAGCCTCCTGCTGTCCTAAAGGGTGTCCAGTGCGCCGGTGCGGCGGACGGCGGCGAGGTACAGCAGCATGATCACCACCGGCACGGTGGCGACGGTGGCGGCGAAGGGGAGGTTGTTGGCGGCGCCGATGTTGTCGTAGACGACGTTGCCGAGCAGTTGGCTGGTGCCGCCGACGATCTTGACGGCGATGTAGTCGCCCAGCGACAGGGAGAACGTGAAGATGGAGCCGGCGATGACGGCCGGCATGGCCAAGGGGAGCACGACGGAGAAGAACGTCCGCACGGAGCGGGCGCCGAGGTCGCCGGAGGCGTCGACGAGGGAGTCGGGCAGGCGGTCCAGGCCGGCGTAGATGGGGAGGATCATGTAGGGCAGCCACAGGTAGGACAGGGTGATCACGGTGGCCGGCAGGCCGTAGCCGGGGCCGTCGAGGCCGACGGGGGCGAGCAGCCAGTGCAGTACGCCGTTGCCGGACAGCATGGACCGCCAGGCGTAGGCCTTCACCAGGTAGCTGGCCCACAGCGGGGTCATCACGGCGATCACCAGCAGCCGCTGGGTCCGTCGGGAGGTGAACTTGGCCATGGCGAAGGCCATCGGGAAGGCGATCACGGCGTCGATGACGGTGACGATCACGGCGACGCCGACGGTGCGGACGGTGATGGTGCGGTAGACGGCGTCCCGGGCGAGGGTGGCGAAGTTGTCCAGGGACCAGCTGACCACCACTCGCCCGGTGAACACGTCGGTGCTCCAGAACGCGGTCACGAACAGCGCCGCCAGCGCGCCGAGGTAGGCCAACCCGAGCCAGGCCAGTGGCGCGGACAGCAGCAGGCCCAGTCGCAGCCGTGGTCGGCGGTGCAGGGACGCCGAGAGCCGGCGGCGGGGTGAGGCCCCGGGCGGCGCGTTCGTGATCGCGGTGGTCACCGGGTCAACCCTTGATCTCGGTCCACGCCTGGGTCCACGCGCCGTAGTCCTCGCACTTGACGTCGGTGCGGCCGTCGAGGCACTGGGAGATCGGCGTGGTCCAGTAGGCGATCTTGGCCGCGTAGGCGGAGTCGCCGGCGTGGTAGGTGTCGCAGTGCTTGGTGTCGGTGGTCTGCGCGCACGCCTTGGAGTTGGCCGGGGCTTCGCCGAAGTACTCGGCGACCTGGGCGTTGACCTTGGGGCTGATGATGTAGTTCATCCACAGGTAGGCGCAGTTCTTGTGCTGCGACTTGGTGGCCACCATCCAGGTGTCCGACCAGCCGGTCGCGCCCTCGGCCGGCACGGTCGACTCCACCGGCACGTTGCCGCCCTTGGTGACGTTGACCGTCACCTGCCACGCGGTGCCGAGCACGGCGTCGCCGCTGGTGAGGGCCTGGCTCTCCTTGAGGTAGTCCGACCAGTACTCGCTGACCAGCGGCCGCTGCTTCTTCAGCAGGTCGACGGCGGCCTGGAACTGGGTGCTGTCCAGGGCATAGGGATTCTTGATGCCGAGGTCGGGCTGATGCGCCTTGAGGTAGAGGGCGGCGTCGGCGATGTAGATCGGCGAGTCGTAGGCGGTGATCTTGCCCTTGTACTTGGAGTTGGGATCGAACAGCGCCGACCACGAGGTGGGTGCGGGGCTGACCTTGTCCGAGCGCCAGGTGAGCAGGTTCGCGCCCCAGCCGTGCGGGATGCCGTAGGCGACACCGCTGACGCTGTTCCACGACTGGTTCTTGAGGAAGCCGAACACGTCGGCGTAGTTGGGCACGAGCGAGGTGTTGACCGGCTCGACGTCGCCGGAGGCGATCAGGCGCAGCGAGGCGTCGCCGGAGGCGGAGACGACGTCGTACTGGCCGGTCTTCATCAGGCTGATGGCCTCGTCGGAGGTGCCGAACGGCTTGACGTTGACCTTGCAGCCGCTCTGCTGCTCGAACGGCGTCACCCAGTTGATCTTGGGGTCGTTGGCGCCGTTCTCCGCGTAGCCGGGCCAGGCCAGCACGGACAGCTGGCCTTCGCCCGGGCCGAGCTTGCCGAGTGCGGGCAGCGACGGCGGGGTGAAGGCGGTGCCGCCGGTAGCCGTCGTGTTGCTGCTGGTGGTGCCGCACGCGGTGAGCGCGAGGCCCGCCGCGAGCAGTCCGGCCAGCAGCGCCGTGTTCTTCATGATCGACCTTTCACTCGGTGCCGGTGACCGGAAAGTTGTGCTCGTGCCGCCAGGTCAGGCGGACCCGGCCGTCGGTGAAGCCGGGCACGCCGTCGGTGTTCTGCCGCACCACGGACAGCCGGCCGCCGGCGTCGAGTGCGACCTCGAAGCGCATGGTGGCGCCGGCGTACACCACGTCGGTGACCGTGCCGGTCGCCACGGTCTCGCCGGCACCGGCCGGGCGGGCCAGGTCGCCGTCGATGCGGATCTTCTCGGGGCGGATGCTGAACAGCCCGGCCATGCCGATCACCGTCTCCGCCGCGCGCCCGCCGAGCAGGTTGGAGGTGCCGACGAAGCCGGCGACGAAGGCCGTCGCCGGCCGTTCGTAGACCTCCTGCGGGGTGCCGACCTGTTCGATCCGGCCGGCGTTGAACACCGCGATCCGGTCGCTCATGGTCAACGCCTCGTCCTGGTCGTGGGTGACGAACACGAAGGTGATGTCGACATCTCGCTGTAGCTGCTTGAGCTCGCTCTGCATTTCGTGACGAAGTTTCAGATCGAGCGCGCCGAGCGGCTCGTCGAGCAGCAGCACCTTGGGCCG
>DATJJB010000758.1:0-2249 GCA_035492655.1 Kutzneria sp.
ACACCGAGGGGCATTCGTGACTGACCAAGCCGTCGACATCCAGCTCGAGAACGTCACCAAGCGCTATCCGGGCGGCCGGCAGGCGGCGGTCGAGGACTTCAGCATGAGCATCGCGGCCGGCGAGATCGTGGTCTTCGTCGGACCGTCGGGCTGCGGCAAGACCACCACCATGAAGATGATCAATCGGCTGATCGAGCCGTCGTCCGGGCGGATCACCATCGGCGGCACGGACGCGCTGTCGCTGGACGCGGACGAGCTGCGCCGCGGCATCGGCGACGCGATCCAGCAGGCTGGTCTGTTCCCGCACCTGACCGTCGGGCAGAACATCGGCCTGGTGCCGGGCCTGCAGGGCTGGGCCAAGGCGAAGACCGCGAGCCGGGTCGAGGAGATGCTGGAGCTGGTCGGGCTGGACGCCGGCGAGTTCCGCGACCGCTTCCCGCGCCAGCTGTCCGGCGGCCAGCAGCAGCGCGTCGGCGTGGCCAGGGCGTTGGCCGCGGATCCACCGGTGCTGCTGATGGACGAGCCGTTCGGCGCGGTCGACCCGATCACCCGCGGCAATCTCCAGGACGAGCTGATGCGGCTGCAGGGCGAGCTGCACAAGACGATCGTGTTCGTCACGCACGACTTCGACGAGGCGGTGAAGCTGGGCGACCGGATCGCCGTGCTGGGGCCGAAGTCGAGCATCCTTCAGTTCGACACGCCGGAGGCGATCCTGGCCGCGCCGGCCAACGACACGGTGGCCGGCTTCGTCGGCGCCGGGGCGTCGCTCAAGCAGCTGACCCTGTTGCGGGTCCGGGACATCGAGCTGGACGAGACCGAGACGGCGACGATCGACGAGCGGCCGGCGGACGTGCGGGCGCGGCTGACGGCGAAGAACCGGAAGTACGCGCTGGTGCTGGACAATCGCCGTCGGCCCAAGCGCTGGGTGCACCTGCGCGACCTCAACGACGGGGCGCTGAGCACGGTCGGTCGGCCGGTGAACGACCAGGTCACCCGGCAGTCCACGGTGCAGGACGCGCTGGAGGCGATCCTCACCGAGGGCGGCTCGGTTCCGGTGGTCGGCACGCGCGGCGAGTACGTCGGCGCGGTCGGCATCGACACCGTCATGGAGACCGTCCGCAAGCTGCGGGAGGAACACGACCATGGCTGACCGCTCCGACCGGATCCGGTTGTTCGCCCAGCCGGTCGTGGTGCTCGCGGTGGTCGCCGGCCTGCTGGTGTGGGCCGGCACCCGGCAGCTGGACGACATCGAGCAGCGCAACCTCAACTTCTCGACGCTGCTGGCGCTGACCTGGCAGCACCTGCTGCTGGCCGTCGCCGTCACGGCGATCGTGGTGCTGGTCGGCGTGCCGCTGGGCATCGTGCTGACCCGGCGTTGGGCCCGGTTCGCGGCGCCGTTCGTGTTGGCGCTGGCCAACATCGGCCAGGCCGCGCCGGCGATCGGCGTGCTGGTGCTGTTCTTCCTGGCCACGGCCAGCACCGGGTTCTGGGTGGCGGCGTTGCCGATCGCGCTGTATTCGCTGCTTCCGGTGCTGCGCAACACGATCGTCGGCATCCGGCAGGTCGATCCGACGCTGGTCGAGGCCGGCCGCGGCATCGGCATGTCGCCGTCAACGGTGCTGCGCCGGATCGAGCTGCCGCTGGCCGTGCCGCTGATCCTGGCCGGCCTGCGCACCTCGCTGGTACTGGCCGTCGGCACCGCGACGCTGGCGTTCTTCGTGGCCGGTGGCGGGCTCGGCGTGCTGATCGACACCGGCGACAAGCTGGCCCGCTACTCGGTGCTGGTGGTCGGCGCGGTGCTGGCGATGGCGTTGGCGCTGCTCGTCGACTGGCTCGGCGGGCTGGCGGAGGAATTTCTCGGACCCAGGGGGCTGCGATGAAAAAGCTGATGGCGCTGGCCCTTGTCGGGACGCTGCTGACGGGCTGCGGGCTGAGCTCCGGCTCGACCGTGCCGGTCGCGGTCGGCCCGGGGTCGATCAAACCGGTGCTGTCCGGGGTGCGGCTGGCCGTCGGGTCCAAGGACTTCACCGAGAACATCGTGCTGGGCTACCTGGCCGAGCTGGCGCTGTCCGCGGCCGGCGCGCAGGTCAGCGACCTGACCAACATCCAGGGCTCCAACTCGGCCCGCAACGCGCTGCTGGCCGGCCAGGTCGACCTGACCTGGGAGTACACCGGCACGGCGTGGATCAGCTACCTCGGGCACAGCGACGTGATCGTGGACCCGAAGCAGCAGTTCGACAAGGTCCGCG
>DATJJB010000759.1:0-3071 GCA_035492655.1 Kutzneria sp.
CGGACGGGCCCAAGGTGTCCATTGACGCCTACCCCGGGTTCCCGGAACGATTCCGCAACGCGTACCTCAACGAGATGGCGGTGTTCGTCGACGTGGTGGCCGGTCGTGCCGACAATCCCTCCCCGGTTCGGGACAGCCTGGTCAGCCTGCGGCTGGCCGAGGCCTGTGAGGCGTCGCGCCGTTCGGGCAACCCGGTTCGGCTGCTGTCCGAGGTGGGCGCATGACGTCGATCAAGGTCGCCGGGGCGCCGATCTCCTGGGGCGTGTGCGAGGTGCCGGGCTGGGGCCGGATGTTGCCGGTCGACCTGGTGTTGTCGCAGATGAGCGAGCTGGGGCTGACCGCGACCGAGCTCGGTCCGCCGGCCTATCTGCCCGAGGACCCGGCCGTGCTGCGCGAGACGCTCGGCGGCCACCGGCTGACGCTGGTCGGCGGATTCCTGGCCGTCGTGCTGCACGACGCCACGCGTACTGAGGAAACTCTGAGGGAAGCCGAGCACTCCGCGAAGGTGCTCGCCGCCGGCGGCGCCGAGGTCCTGGTGCTCGCCGCGGCAACGGGCCTGGACGGCTACGACGAGCGTCCACAGTTGACCGATGGCGAATGGACCACCCTCATCTCCACCTGTGCCGCGATCAGGGAAGTCGCGGCGCGGCACGGGTTGTCGACGGTGTTGCACCCGCACGTGGGCACGCACGTCGAACGCGGCGCCGAGGTCGAGCGCTTCCTGCTCGACTCGGATCTGCCGCTGTGCCTGGACACCGGGCACCTGCTGATCGGTGGCACCGACCCGGTCGAGCTGGCCAAGCGCCATGCCGCCAGGATCAGCCACGTGCACCTCAAGGATGTCCGGGCCGAGATCGCCGACGAGGTTCGGTCGGGTCGGCTCGGCTACGCCGACGCGGTCGCGCAGGGCATGTACGTGCCGCTGGGCGACGGCGATGTGGAGGTGGGGGCGATCGTGCGCTTCCTCCACGAGGCGGGTTACGAGGGGTGGTACGTCCTGGAGCAGGACACCGCCCTTCCCGAGGATGGCACCGACGGGGACTCAAGGCCCCTGCGTGACACCGCTCGGAGCATCGCTTACCTCGACACGGTCGTCCGGGACCTGTAACCGGCGGCCGCACTTCCCCAGGAGCGACAATGTTGTCCAAGAAGTCCAAGAGGATCCTGCTTGGCATGGCGGCCGCGGCCGGCGCGATCGCGCTGGCCGCGTGCAGCGGACCCGCCTCTTCCTCCAGCGGCGGCTCGACCCCGGCGAACGGCTCGGCGACCAGCGGCGGTCCGATGAACGTCGCGGTGGTCACCCACGGCTCGGCCGGCGACTCGTTCTGGAACGTGGTGAAGAACGGCGCCACCGACGCCGGCAAGCAGCTGGGCGTCAACGTCACCTACAACTCCGACGGCGATCCTGGGGCGCAGTCGAAGTTGATCGACAACGCGGTCGCTCAGCACGTCGACGGCCTGGTCGTGTCCATGGCCAACCCGGACGCGCTCAAGACCTCCATCCAGGCCGCGGTCAAGGCCGGCATCCCGGTCATCACCATCAACTCGGGCCAGTCGCAGAGCGCCGCCTTCGGCGCGCTGGCGCACGTCGGCCAGGACGAGGGCATCGCCGGCCAGCAGGCCGGCGCCAAGCTCAAGACGGCCGGCAAGACCAACCTGCTGTGCGTGATCCACGAGGCCGGCAACGTCGGCCTCGCCCAGCGCTGCGACGGCGCCAAGCAGGGCTTCGGCAAGACCACCAACCTCCAGGTCGACATCAACAACCCGACCGACGTCGAGGCCAAGATCAAGGGCGCGCTGCAGACCGACTCCTCGATCGACGCGGTGCTCACGCTCAACCCGCAGATCGCGCTGTCCGCGGTGAACGCGGCCAAGGAGACCAACTCCAAGGCCACCGTGGCCACCTTCGACCTCAACTCGGACGTGGTCAGCGCGATCAAGTCCGGCCAGATCGCCTTCGCGGTCGACCAGCAGCAGTACGAGCAGGGCTACCTGCCGATCGTGATGCTCAAGCTCTACCACGACAACGCGAACACCGTCGGCGGCGGCCAGCCCGTGCTCACCGGCCCCGGCTTCGTCGACAAGTCCAATGTGGACAAGGTGTCGCAGTACGCAGCACGGGGCACCCGATGAGTGATTTCTCGGGCACGCTGACGGCTGACGAGCGCGTCGCCAGCCCCAGCCTGCTCACCCGACTGGCCATCCGGCCGGAGATCGGCGCACTGCTCGGCGCGCTGGTGGTGTTCGTCTTCTTCACGGTGATCACCAGTCAGTTCGTGACACCGGCCGGGATCTCGACGTGGCTGGACACCTCGGCCACGCTCGGGATCGTGGCGGTGGCCGTGGCGCTGCTGATGATCGGCGGCGAGTTCGACCTGTCGGCCGGTGTGATGACCGCGTCGACCTCGCTGGTCACCGCGATGCTGGCGACCAAGCTGGGCGTGAACGTCTGGCTGGCCATCGGTGTGTCGCTGGTGTTCGCGCTGGCCGTCGGCGCCTTCAACGGCTGGCTGGTGATGCGGACGAAGCTGCCCAGCTTCATCGTGACGCTGGGCACCTTCTTCGCCCTACAGGGCCTCAACCTCGGCGTGACGACGTTGGTGACCGGCACCGTCCAGGTGTCGGGCATCGCCACCGCGCCGGGCTACGCCTCGGCCGGCTACCTGTTCGCGTCCACGTTCTCCTTGGGCACCACCACGTTCCCCATCTCCATCGTGTGGTGGGTGCTGGTGACCGCGATCGCGGCCTGGGTGCTGGCCCGGACCCGCTTCGGCAACTGGATCTTCGCCGTCGGCGGCTCCGCGCCCAGCTCCCGCGCGGTCGGCGTGCCGGTGGGCCGCAGCAAGATCCTGTTGTTCATGGTGACCTCGGGCGCGGCCTGGCTGGTCGGCACGATCAACATCCTGCGGTTCACCACCGTGCAGGCCAATCAGGGCATCGGCCTGGAGTTCCAGTACATCATCGCGGCGGTCATCGGCGGCTGCCTGCTGACCGGCGGCTTCGGCTCGGCGGTCGGCGCCGCGATCGGCGCGCTGATCTTCGGCATGGCCAACCAGGGCATCGTCTACGCG
>DATJJB010000760.1:0-2688 GCA_035492655.1 Kutzneria sp.
CACGATGCGCTGCACGTTGTTCTCCGGCTGCGCCTCGGTCAGCCCCAGCGAGTTGACCTGCACGCCGTAGCGGAAGCGGCGCTGCTTGGGGTCGGCGATGCCGTAGCGGTCGCGGGTGATCTCGTCCCACAGCTGGGCGAAGGCCCGCATCTTGCACATCTCCTCGACGAAACGCACGCCGGCGTTGACGAAGAAGGAGATGCGGGCGACCACGTCGCCCATCCGCTCGGCCGGCACCTGGCCCGAGTCGCGCACGGCGTCCAGCACCGCGATCGCCGTGCACATGGCGTAGGCGATCTCCTGCACCGGCGTCGCGCCGGCCTCCTGCAGGTGGTACGAGCAGACGTTGATCGGGTTCCACTTCGGCACGTTGGCCACGGTCCAGGCGACCATGTCGGTGATCAGCCGCAGGCTCGGCCCCGGCGGGAACACGTACGTGCCGCGGGACAGGTACTCCTTGATGATGTCGTTCTGGGTGGTGCCGGCCAGCTTCGCGATGTCGGCGCCGTCTTCCTCGGCCACGCTCACGTACAACGCCAGCAACCACATCGCCGTGGCGTTGATCGTCATCGAGGTGTTGGCCTCGGCCATCGGGATCTGGTCGAACAGCTGGCGCATGTCGCCGATGTGCGCGATCGGCACGCCGACCTTGCCGACCTCGCCCCGGGCCAGCTCGTGGTCGGAGTCGTAGCCGGTCTGCGTCGGCAGGTCGAACGCCACCGACAGGCCGGTCTGGCCCTTGGCCAGGTTGCGGCGGTAGAGCGCGTTGGACGCGGCCGCCGAGGAATGTCCGGCGTAGGTGCGCATCACCCACGGTCGGTCGCGGTCGCGATCGGTCGGGTACGGCACGGCCCACCTCCGGTCACGGCGTCGTGTCGACCCAGCGTACTGGCGGGTAACAACGGTTGCCCGGTGGAGTTCCTCACACGATCGATCGAGAAGGCCCGCCGGCGATGCAACCGAAACCGGTCACACCCGACCCGACAACCGGCCGGAAAACATCGGCGTCTTCCCCGACGTAATGATCAACGATTCAAGGGGGACCACCATGGTTGTCCGCACCGCCGCCGCCGTCGCCACCGCGCTGACCCTGCTCACCGTGCCGGCCGCGGCCATCGCCTCGGCCGCGCCGGCCCCGCACGGGCAGCCGACCTGGGACCAGCTCTACGCCCAGCAGACGGCCAACCGCGAGCACACCGCGGCGGTGTTCCCGAAGCTGGTGCCGGGTGCCCGCGACATCGACCTGTCCGACTTCGGCAACGACCGGGTCAGCCAGTTCAACGGGCAGAGCTACCTGGGCGGCCAGGTCTGGTTCACCGACGCCGACGGCGGCGAGAACCTCTACATCCAGGTCTCCGGCCCGACCACGCTCGACGCGCTCCAGCAGGGCTGCGCCAAGGTCACGCGATGCACCACGCGGCGCGAGACCAACGGCTCGCACACCTACGTCCTGGAGCTCGACGAGCAGACCCCGGGCGGCACCGCCACCACCAGGTTCGCCGAGAACCTGCGCAGTGACGGCACCCTGGTCCTGGTGCAGGAGCACAACTACCTGCCGGAACGGGACGGCGGCGAGCCCAGCGGCGCGATCCACAAGACGTTCCCGCTGAGCACCGACCAGCTGCTCACTCTGGCCCGCGACCGCGCGTACCAGATCTGAGCTTCGGTTAGCCGTGGCGTCGGGGCCTACTGCTCCGGCGCCGCGGCGACCCGCTCGACGTTGCCGCCGAGGCGCTGCATGTTCTCCACGAACTGCGGGTAGCCGCGGTCGATGTGGAAGACGTCCCACACGTCGGTGACGCCGTCGGCGCACAGCGCGCCCAGCACCAGGCCGACACCGGCCCGGATGTCCGAGGCCCACACCGGAGCCGCCGACAGCCGCTCCAGGCCGCGCACGACCGCGTGGTGACCGTCGGTACGGGCGTCCGCGCCCATCCGGACCATCTCCTCGATGAACCGGAACCGGGATTCGAACAGGTTCTCCGTGATCATCGACGTGCCGTCGGCCACCGCGGCCATGGCGATGGCGAACGGCTGCAGGTCGGTGGCGAAGCCCGGATAGGGCAGCGTCACAAAGTCGACCGCCTTGGGCCGCTGGCTCATCACCACGCGGAAGCCGTCCTCGGCCGGCGTGACGTCCGCGCCGGCCATCCGCAGCTTCTCCAGCACCAGGTCGAGGTGGTGCGGGTCGACGCCGCGGACGGTGATGTCGCCCCGGGTGATAGCGGCGGCGAAGCCCCAGGTGGCGCCGACGATCCGGTCGCCGATGACCCGGTGCTCGGTCGGCACCAGTCGGTCGACGCCGTGCACGGTCAGCGTCGAGGTGCCGGCGCCCTCGATCTTGGCACCCATCTGCGTGAGCATCGTGCACAGGTCGGAGATCTCCGGCTCGCGCGCGGCGTTGTCGATCACCGTGGTGCCGGTGGCCAGCACCGCGGCCATCAGGATGTTCTCGGTGGCCCCCATGCTCGGGAAGTCCAGCCAGATCTGCGCGCCGCGCAGCTCGTCGGCCTCGGCCACCACGTTGCCGTGCTCGATCGTGCTGGACGCGCCGAGCTGGCGCAGGCCGCTCTGGTGCATGTCCAGCGGGCGCTGGCCGATCGCGTCGCCGCCGGGCAGCGCCACCACCGCGCGCTTGCAGCGGCCCACCAGCGGCCCCAGCACGCACACCGAGGCCCGCAGCTTGCC
>DATJJB010000761.1:0-2126 GCA_035492655.1 Kutzneria sp.
CCGGTGGTGGCGGCTCGACGGTCCGGCGCCCACAGCACGCTCGGCTTACGCGTCGTCTCCCCTACAGCGGTCACTTGGATACTGTGCAACCTCAACTGGGCTGTAGGTCTAGTTCTTTGTGCAAAGCAACTGTCGTGCCGAGCGCTTTGGCCACGTCGACCTCGGCGATGAGAGCCAGGTCACGACGATTGTCGGCCCGGCCCGGCGCGATTTCCGGCAGCACGTGCACCTCGACCACCAGCCCACGCAGCCGGAGCACCCGTCGCATCGACGTCACCAGGTCCTCGGTGCCGACGAAGGCAGCCGGCCGGGCGGTCGTGCCGTCGGCCACGCGGTAGCGGATGGCCACCGGACGGACCGGGACACCGGCGTCCAGAGCGGCCTGGAACAGCGCCGGCCGGAACCGTCCGGACGAGCTGCCGCACCACGTCGTGCCCTCGGGATTGGCGCCGATGGCCAGGCCGGACCGCAGCGCCTCGCTCAGGTCCGACACCGTGTCGGGCAGCCGGGTCAGCCGCTCGCGGTCGATGAACACCGAGCCGGCGGCGGAGATCAGGCCGCCGAGCAGCGGCCAGCCCTTGATGTCCTGTTTGGCCACCATGGCCATCGGCTGCACGGCGTCGAGCACCAGCGAGTCCAGCCAGGACACGTGGTTGCTGACCACCAGCACGCCACGGCCGGGCGTGGCCTGGAACTTCGCGTCGCCGTGCACCTCGACGCGTACGCCGAAGCCACGCACCAGCGAGGCGAACCAGCGCCGCACAGCGTGCCGGGTGTTGGACCGCAGCACCGGCTTCGCCGCGACGACCAGCAGCCCACACAGCAGCACCGTGAGGGCCGACAGCACGCGCAGCGTCACGCGCACAGCCGACACCCGGCGGAACTGCCCGCCGGTGACACAGCTCGAGCCGCAGGGCGACTGCGGCATCCAGGCGTGCGCGCTCACGCCGTCTGTCCCAGGAAGAACTTCAGGTAGCGCTGGTCGACCCGGTCCATGGACAGCAGCACGAACAGGTCGGCAACGCCGAAGTCCGGGTCGTGCGCTGGGCGGCCGCAGACCCAGGCGCCCAGCCGCAGGTAGCCCTTGAGCAGCGGCGGAACCACCGTGCGCTGCGGGGTCTCGACCGACTCCGGGTGCCACGGGTTGAGCGGCGTCACGCGGTACTCGTCCGGCGAGAGGTGCTTCGCCGACACCGCGTTCCACACGCCCGCGGCATACGAGCCGCCGTCGGCCAGCGGCACCGAGGCACAGCCGGCCAGCCACTTGTGGCCGGACAGCAGCATGTAGCGGGCGATGCCGGCCCACACCAGGCCGACCACGGCGCCGTTGCGGTGGTCCGGGTGCACGCAGGAGCGGCCGGTCTCCACCAGCGCCGGCCGTAACGCCGACAGGTTGCGCAGGTCGAACTCGGTCTCGGCGTACAGGCCGGCGTCGGCGTGCTCCGGCGGCAGCATCCGGTAGGTGCCGACGATCTCGCCGCTGGTGTCGTCGCGGACCACCAGGTGGTCGCACCGCTCATCGAACTCGTCGGCGTCGACACCGTCGGCGATGGAATGCAGGGTGGCGCCCATTTCCTCGGCGAACACCAGGTGCCGCAGCCGCTGGGCGGCGCGCACCTCCTCGTTGTCACGGGCGACGAGTAGCGAGTAGCGAGGCGTGCCCGGAGCCGTTTCCGGGCTGCTGACCAGCAGTTGCGACCGCGTCATACGTTCTGGTGTACCGGCAGTCACCCCTACTCCGAAGGGTATGTCCGTTTACACGAAAATGACGGTTGCACTAATTGCCGGTCGACGTGAATTCAGCGTGAAGTGGATATGAATCGGGGGCGATTCCCACGTTAATGGGAATCGCCCCCGATATCGAAAGCATATCAGCCCTTGCGCTTGGAGACTTCCTCGGTGAGCTGCGGGGCCACCTTGAACAGGTCGCCGACCACACCGAAGTCGGCGATCTCGAAGATCGGCGCCTCCGCGTCCTTGTTGATCGCGACGATCGTCTTGGACGTCTGCATGCCGGCCCGGTGCTGGATGGCGCCGGAGATGCCCAGCGCGATGTACAGCTGCGGGGACACCGTCTTGCCGGTCTGGCCGACCTGGAACTGGTGCGGGTAGTAGCCGGAGTCGAC
>DATJJB010000762.1:0-6059 GCA_035492655.1 Kutzneria sp.
CGAGCGCCGAGCAGCAGGCCGGCTTCGGGAACTGCTTCGACACCTGGTCGGACGCGGCCAAGCACCGCGGCGGCGGCAGCGACCCGGTCTCCATCGTCTCGATGGTGACCTACGTCGAGCAGCACTACGGCGGCGACCCGAACCGGGTCTTCGCCACCGGATCGTCCTCCGGCGGCATGATGACCAACGAGATGCTCGCCCTCTACCCGGACGTGTTCAAGGCCGGCGCCGCCTTCATGGGCGTGCCCTTCAACTGCTTCGCCAACGCCGCCGACTTTCCGCCCGGCAGCAGCAAGTGCACCGGCGGAAGCATGAACCGGACGCCGCAGCAGTGGGGAGACGCGGTCCGGCAGGCCTATCCCGGCTACAGCGGCCCCCGGCCGCGGATGCAGTTGTGGCACGGCACCGCCGACCCGCTCGTGCCGTATTCGCTGCTGCAAGAGGAAATCAAGCAGTGGACCAATGTGTTCGGGCTGAGCCAGACACCGACGTCCACGGACAGCCCCCAACCCGGCTGGGACCGTCGTCGCTACGCCGACTCCGCCGGCGCCGTGCAGGTGGAGGCGTACAGCATCCAAGGCGCCGGGCACAGCCTGCCGGCAGCCGGGATGGCGGCGTACGCCGTGGCGTTCTTCGGTCTGACCGGTTCCGGGACGCCGCCGCCCGGATCTGGCTCGTGCCGGGTCACGGACGCGGTGAACGCCTGGAACACCGGCCTGACCGCCAGCATCACCATCACGAACACCGGCGCCAGCGCGATCAACGGCTGGTCCCTGGTCTTCACGCTGCCCAACGGACAGACCATCACGTCCGGCTGGAACGCCTCCTATTCACCGTCGTCGGGCCAGGTGACGGCGCGTGACGCCACCCAGAACGCCATGATCGCGCCGAACGCCTCGATCAGCATCGGCTTCCAGGCCACCCACACCGGCGACACCGGCAAACCCGCGTCCTTCACCCTCAACGGCATGTCCTGCACCGCCGCCTGAATCGCGAAACCGCCCCAACGGGAACGTCGGCCGCGTGGCGACACCGACGTTCCCGTTGGGGCGATCGCGTTTGTCGGAGACGGTGTCCAGGCTGCCGGCGCGGCAGCACGTAGTACTTTCGGCTTATCCCCAGGCCGTGGCGACCCTCCGAACGGCGTGGGCCGATTCAGTGTTTTTGAGCCGGCGTCGGTTCTGCCGCCCTCTTCGGTCCTACTGTGGCGGTGCTTAGTGATCTTGAACCGGAACCGAAGAGGGGAACCATCTTGCCTGACCGGACCAGATTCCTCGGCAGCGTGCTCGCGGTGGCGACCACCGTGACGCTCGCGTTGGCCACGGCCGTGCCCGCCGCCGCGGCCGCGCCGTCCACCGTCGACCAGGACGTCGCGCAGCTGTACCAGGACGTCATCGACCTCTACAACGGTCTGCCGGCGAGCGCGGTGAGCGGCGTCGACCGGCTCATCGATTCGCCCATCCCGCGCATCGGTCCCCGGTTCAAGGCCGCGCAGGACCCGATCCCGGGCTGCACCGAGGGTTCGCTGCTGACGTACGCGAACAAGCTCGCGGCACAGCTCACCCCGCTCGAGGGCAAGGCTCTGGACGCGTTGTCGGCGCTGAGCCAGCTCTACGTCCAGGGCGTCGCGTCCGACAAGTCCCCGCAGGTCTTCGGCACCGACGGCCAGTACACCTCGCGCGCCACGGCCACCATCGACAGGCTGCGCGGCTTCTGGGACATCGAGAGCTGGAACATCCAGCTCGTCGCCTGGAAGGGCACCGATCTCGGCAGTCAGGCGAAGATGGCGCAGACCTTCGGCCTCGGTCTCGCGCCGGCGAAGGTGAAGGGCGCCGCCGCGCTCGCCACCCAGGTGCTCTACGAAGTGCCGGCGCTGCAGGGCGGTCGCAACCCGTTACTCACGCTGAACGCGTTCTCCGCACCGGCCGACAGCCTCGGCGGCAAGCGCGTGGCGCTCGGTGACGGGCTGCTCGACACCGTCAACCTGCTCGGCTTCGACGACGTCTCGGTGGAGTCCGTGGTCGGACACGAGTACGGCCACCAGGTCGACTTCGCCCACAACAACTACCCGCCCAACGAGTCCTCGGAGATGGGCCCCGACGCGTACGGCGGCTATTTCGTCGCGCACGCCAAGGGTTTCGGCTGGAATTCCCGGCTCCAGCAGGAGGTCACCTACCTGGACTCCTCCATCGGTGACTGCTTCCACAGCCACGGCACCCCCGAGCAGCGCAAGGCCGCCGGCGCCTGGGGCGAGAAGCAGGCGACGAGCCAGGGCAACCCGAACCGGATCGTCCCGTCGGCCACGATGATCGACAAGTTCCAGCAGGAATACCCGAAGCTGATGCCGCCGGCCACCGGCCAATCGGCCACGATGGCCGCCGCTCAGCGTTGAGCTCCGGTTCCCGACAGCGGGCCGTCTGTCTCCCGACCGAGGGAGAGAGGCGGCCCGCTTTTCCGACGAGATCGTCAGTCGATGCCCTCGATGATGCGGAAGTCGCGCCGGAAGCCGTCGGGGAGTGCGGCCAGCGCCTCCTGGTAGGCCGCACTCTCGTAGGCGGCGACCGCCTGTTCGAAGCTGTCGAACTCGATCAGGACGACACGTTCGGCGATACCGGCCTCGTGCGCGACGACCCGGCTGCCGCCTCGGGCGAACGTCCGGCCGCCGGCGGCCTCGACAGCCAGCCGGGCCAGTTGGTTGTAGGCATCAAGCCCCGCAGGGTCCGTGATGGTGGGGTAGACGCTGACCCAGTAGCCCTTGGGCATGGAACCTCCAGTGTCGGAACGAGTGCGTCTGACGTCGCGGGTCAGAACCCGATCATGGTGGGCTGCTGGTCGGCGTTGCCGTAGGTCAGGGTCCTGTGCAGACCGTCCCGCAACCGTGCGGCGGCCTCCTCGTCAAGGTCTAGTTCCAGCTGGAGTTCGCCGTCGTCGACGGAGAGTTCGTCGGCGGCGTCGTCGGTGAACCGGATGGTCAGCCGGGTGTCGGCGAGTTCGACGTGTTCGATGCCGCCGTACCGGACGCCGCCTTCGTCGTCCATCACGCAGTAGGTGTCCATGCCGGTGGCGGTGTCCTGCTCGGTCGGCGGCCGCAGCGAGATCTGGACGATGAGGTGGCCGCCCATGCCGTCCGCGTTCTCCGCGATCCCGAGAGCGAAGACCTGGTCATCGGCGTTCTCGCCGGCGGTGACGGTGGTGACGGTGCGCCAGGTTGGTGTGGGCATGGGTCCTATCCTGCCGCCCGCTGTTCGGACTCCGCGCCGGCGACACCGGCCGAGAACCATCTTGTCGTCATGACCGCCGCGCCGCTCGACGAACTGCTGGCCGGCAGCGCGCCCTTGACCACCGGCCGTTGCGGATCATACTGTCGACGCGCCGACTTGTGTTAGCGCTAACAACCAGTGGGGAGTTCGTCTGATGGCCCGCTCCGCGCCGACCGTGCCCGAACTCAGCCGCGAGTTCTTCGGCCGGGTCGGGGACACCGACGTCCACCGGTACGTGCTGGCGTGGCCCGGCGGGCTCACCGTGCGTGTTCTCGACTACGGCGGCGTGATCCAGTCGCTGGAGGCGCCGGACCGGCACGGCCGGCCGGGCAACGTGGTGCTCGGGTTCGCCGGACTCGACGGCTATGTCGCCAACAACGAGCCGGACGCGGGTAGGGTCTTCCTCGGGGCGCTGATCGGCAGGTACGCCAACCGGATCGCCGGCGGCAGGTTCACCCTGGACGGTGTCGTCCACCGGACTCCGCTCAACGACGGGAAGAACAGCCTGCATGGCGGTCCGGCCGGATTCGACACCCGAGTGTGGTCGGCGACGGAAATCCGCGACGCCGCGGGCGTCGGGGTACGGCTCACGCTGGTCAGCCCGGACGGGGACCAGGGCTTTCCGGCGACGGTGACCACCGAGGTCACCTATCGCCTGGAGGCACGTGACCGGCTGAGCATCGTCTACCACGCCACCGCGGACGCGCCAACAGTGCTCAACCTGACCAACCACACCTATTGGAACCTCGCCGGCGAGGGTGCCGGCGACGTCTACGGACAGTCACTGGTGCTCAACGCGAGCCGGTTCTGTCCCACCGACGAAAACCTGATCCCCAGTGGCGATCCGGCACCGGTGGACGGCACGCCGTTCGACTTCCGCCGCGCCACCGAGATCGGCGCCAGGATCGACACGCCGGACCCGCAACTCGCGATCGGCTCCGGGTACGACCACAACTGGGTGCTCGACCGCACCGATCCGCCGTCCTTCGCCGCACGGGCGCATGACCCGGTCTCCGGACGACAGCTGACCATGTGGACGACCGAGCCGGGCCTCCAGTTCTATTCGGGTAACTTCCTCACGGCGGACCTGACCGGCACCAGCGGCCGGCCCTATCACCGCGGCGCCGGCTTCGCGCTGGAGCCGCAACACTTCCCGGACTCCCCGAACCGGCCGGACTTCCCGAGCACCGTGCTCCGCCCCGGCGAGGTCTACCACCAGACCACGGTCTTCGAACTCGCCGTGACGCCATGAGTCCATTTTCGACGGTTTCGACAACCCGCTGGCCGACCGGATGAAAAGCAACGGCGCCAACACTTGTCGGCGACGCTTCCGTAATTCGGGACGCGGGCTTGTTTGGTCGTCGGCGGTTTGGCACGATCACGCGGTCGACGTCGCCATTTCTCTTGTCGCATAGGAGTTTGTGTTGTCGAGACGGTGGTCTGTGGCCGCGGCGGCCGCGTTGCTGGTCGCGGTCGCGGGAACGGCGGGCGCGGTCGCGCTGAGCAACCAGACGGGCATCGCGGGTCAACCGGTCGCTGTGGCGGCGGTGAAAACCCCGCCGTCGACCACGTCCACCTCGACCACGCCGTCGACGACCACCAGCACCAGCACTGCGCCGAAGACGACGACTTCGAGCACGCCGCCGTCCACTGTGGCCGGCGCGTCGCTGGCCGGGAGGATCGCGCCCGGGGTGCCGCACACCGGCGTGGCGACGTTCTACGACTCCGACGGCGGCGGCGCGTGCTCGTACGACCCCAGCCCCGACCCGCTGACCGCCGCGATGAACTCGACGGACTTCGAGGGCTCCCAGGCCTGCGGGGCCTATGTGTTGGTCAAGGCGGCCGGCGGGGCCAGCCTGACGGTGCGGATCACCAACCTGTGCCCGGCGCCGTGCCGGGTCGGGCAGCTGGACCTGAGCGCGGCGGCGTTCGCCCGGCTGGCGCCGCCGGTCAAGGGCGAGATCCCGGTCACCTGGACGCTGGTGAGCCCGGCCCTGTCGAAGAACATCTCGATTCGCTACAAGACCGGCTCCAGCCAGTGGTGGTGCGGGATCCAGGTCGTCGACCACCGCAATCCGGTGGCCCGCCTCGAGGTCCAGGTCGGCGGGCAGTGGCAGCAGCTGCACCGGGCCGACTACAACTACTTCCTGTCCGAGAACGGCGCCGGCTGCGGCAGGTCCATCGCCGTCACCGATATCTACGGCCAGCGCCTGGTCGTGACCGCGCTGCCGGTCAAGCCCGACGTCCTCCAGGCCACGAACGTGCAGTTCGCCGGCCACTGACCCGGCTGGCCGTGATCCCGGCGGAGTCGAATTCGACGAATTCGAGCAGTGGTCACCGGTGGTTCGGGATACGGCGGGTTGCGGGACGGGGAATCCCTGCTGACGGCCCTTGACGGTGGATATCGCAGCACTGATCATTCCTGTCGGCCACGGAGAATGTGAGCGCTAACAGGGCGCTCGTCGGCTTGCCCGGCCCGTCCGCACAGGAGACGCAATTGAGATCAGAAACCTTGGGGCGGCGGGCACTGCTGCGTCGATCGGTGCTCGTCACGGCGGCCATCGCCGCGACGCAGGCGGTGGATGTCCTGCCCGCACAAGCCGATGAGCTCGTGTCGGCGTTCATCGACAACTACCGGACCAACATCTCGGCGAACAGGACGGTGCAGAGCAATGCCGCCGTCCGTGCGCTTGCCGGGATGCAGCGGCTCTGGCGGACCGGGACGACCTGGAACGACGGCCGCGCCCTGGATTCGGCGGTCCTGGCCGCGAACATTCGCCACGTCGTCGCCATCACCGG
>DATJJB010000763.1:0-5139 GCA_035492655.1 Kutzneria sp.
GCCCGGGGACACGCCGTCGTCGGTCAGCGTGCCGCGGTGCGCGCCGGCCTCGAAGCCCTGCACGGCCAGCGCGTCGACGCCGAGCTGCGCCGCCTGGTGCGCCTCGGCCGGCGTCGTCACCGTGGCGACGATCTCCGTACCAGCCGCGTGCAGCCTGGCCACATCACTCGCGTTCGGCAGCCCGAACGTGAAGGACACCACCGGAACCCGTTGTGCCAACACGATTTCCAGCTTCGCCGGGTACTCGTCGTCCTCCCAGCGCGGCTCACCGGGCTCGACGCCCAGCCGGGCCGACTCGGCCGCCACCCGCTCGGTGTAGTCGGCCAGGTCCGGCTTGGTGTTCGTGCCCGGCACGAACAGGTTCACGCCGTAGCGGCCCTCGGTGAGCGCACTGGTCCGCACCATCTGCTCGGCCAACGCCTGGGCGGACAGGTAGCCGCCCGGCGTGAAGCCGAAGCCGCCGGCGCCGACCACCGCGGCGACCAGTTCGGGGGTGGATCCGCCGCCCGCCATCGGGGCGACGACCACGGGAACGCGCAGCTGCTCGATCACCGTTCCGAGATTAGTGCGGCAGCAGCAGGCCGGCGCCGATCACCAGCGAGGCGATGCTCACCAACGCGAACAGCGTCACCCACAGGCCGCCGGCGACCCCGGTGATCTTGGCCAGCTGGTCGGCGTCCGAGTCGGGGGCCCGGCCGCGCCAGCGTTTGCGTTGCAGCTCGAACACCGGTCGGACGCCACCGAGCAGCAGGAACCAGGCGATCACGTAGCCGAAGACCGCCTGGATGTCGGTCGAGGCGTACCAGGACACCGCGAACACGATGCCGCCGGTGACCAGCACCGACAGCACGCCGAAGGCGTTGCGGATCATCACCAGCATGGCCGCCAGCAGCACGATCGCGATCCACAGCAGCAGCGTGATCTTGCCCGCGCCCAGCAGCGCCGCCACACCCAGGCCCAGCAGCGACGGCGTGACGTAGCCGGCCGCGGCCGTCAGCACCATGCCCGGGCCTCTCGGCCGGCCCCTGGTCAGCGTCAGGCCCGAGGTGTCCGAGTGCAGCTGGATGCCGGTGAGCCGACGGCCCGTGAGCACCGCCGCCAGGGCGTGGCCGCCTTCGTGCGCGATCGTGACCAGGTTGCGGGTGAACCGCCAGACCTGCCACGGCAGCACGCCGATCAGTGCCACCGCCGCCGCGATCAGCACCAGTTCCCACTGCGGGCTCGGCTGGCCGCCGAGCACCCGGTTCCAGACATCGGTGAGGTCCATCGAAGTGGTGGACGCCCAAGGGCCCATCCCGTTGACTGCCGACATGACCTTCTCAGTTTCGGATGCGGTGCGGATCGCCACCGCCGCGCACGACGGGCAGCTCGACAAGAGCGGCAAACCCTACATCGGGCATCCGGTGCGGGTCATGAACCGGGTCGCCGGGACGCACGAACAGATGGCCGCCGTGCTGCACGACGTGATCGAGGACACCCCGGTCACCGCCGACGACCTGCGGGCCGCCGGCTGTCCCGAGCGGGTCGTCACCGCCGTCGTCGCGCTGAGCCATCTGCCCGGCGAGCCGCAGGCCGACTACCTGGCCCGGGTCGCCGTCGATCCCATCGCCGTCCTCGTCAAGCACGCCGACATCGCCGACAACATGTCGCCGGCCCGCTTCGACGCCCTGGATCCGGCCACCCAGGCCCGGCTGCGGATCAAGTACGACACCGCGCTGCGACTGCTGGACTCATACCTGACATGAGATGGCAGGAACCGGTCTCAGGATTGGCTCATGAGCACCGCTGAAGGCACCTTCGACATCACCCGCTGGGACGACGAGACCTACCTCGACGCCGACGGCATCAAGCTCGGGCACGTGTCCGTGGCCAAGGCCTTTCACGGAGCGCTGACCGGCACCAGCACCGCTCGGCTGCTCACCGCCGGCGGTCCCGTGGCGGGTTCGGCCGCCTATGTCGCCGTCGAACGCTTCGTCGGCAGTCTCGACGGGGTCGACGGCTCTTTCGTGCTGTACCACTCCGCCGTCATGGCCGGCAGCACCGGCGAGATGAGCGTGCGCATCGTGCCCGACTCCGGCACCGGCAAGCTGACCGGCATCTCCGGCACGCTCCGTATCGACAGGACCGCCGATGGCACGCACAGTTACCACCTGGACTATGAGGTCTGAACCAATGGCGTGAGGCCACCCGATGGCCGTCTTCCCCATTTGCGCTGGTCCACGGCACGATCGAGGAGTCGCCCCTCGACCGAGGAGAAAACCGTGATGACCAGGATCGCCATCACCGGGCACCGGGGGCTCCAGGACCCCACCCGCACGCTGGTCGACGCCGCCCTGCGGGCCGAGCTCCGCCGCCACAGCGGCGAGGCTCCCCTCGTCGGCGTCAGCTGCCTGGCCGACGGCGCCGACGCCTTGTTCGCCCAGGCCGTGCTCGACTCCGGCGGCTCACTCGTCGCCGTCCTCCCCGCCCAGCGCTACCGCGAGCGACTGCCCGCCGACTACCACCCCACCTACGACGCCTTACTCGAGCAGGCCGCCGAGGTCGTCACCATGGCCTACGACCGGCCCGGCCGGGAGGCCTACATGGCCGCCAGCGTGCACATGGTCGACGTCGCCGACCACCTTGTCGCCGTCTGGGACGGCCTCCCCGCCGCCGGCCGCGGCGGCACCGCCGACGTCGTCACCCACGCCCGCGACCACGGCGTCCCCGTCACCGTGATCTGGCCCGACGGCTGTCAGCGGGACTGATTCGTACCGCGAACGGCCGCTCGACCTCGACGGTGTCGTCGCCATGGACATCGGCGAACACCTGGTACCGGCCATGCTCGTCGAGCTCGAAGACGATCAACCGGGGCTCGCCCGGATCGACGATCCAGAAGCTCGGCGTGCCGGCGCGCTCGTAGGTGGCTTTCTTCGTGTGCCGGTCGAGCAACTCCGTGTTCGACGTCAGGACCTCAACGGCGAGGACCGGCGCGACCGCCAGCGGCCCGGGCACCACGTGCATGTCGTCCGGGCAGTGTCGGTCCAGGGGTCACCAGAAGGTCCATCACCGCCTGCTGATGCGCGGTGTCCGGCACCGGAGTCACATACAGGACACCGTCGATGAGCTCGTGGCGACGGCCGTGCTCGGGCATCGCGTCGAGGTCATCGACGGTGAAGGGAACCGCTGGTGGATGCATGAGGACCACCCCACCAGGCGGCCCTGACAATTCGGGCCGCCGGTCGACCACCCGCGGCCCGACTTCACCACATCGGGTGATCCACGCCTGGCACAGCCCGCTACTTCTTGCCCTTGCCGCCCGAGTCCTCCGTCGACAACGCCGCCACGAAGGCTTCCTGGGGGACTTCGACGCGGCCGACCATCTTCATCCGCTTCTTGCCCTCCTTCTGCTTCTCGAGCAGCTTGCGCTTACGGGTGATGTCGCCGCCGTAGCACTTGGCGAGGACGTCCTTGCGGATGGCGCGGATGGTCTCGCGGGCGATGACGCGGGAGCCGATGGCGGCCTGGATGGGCACCTCGAACTGCTGGCGGGGGATGAGCTCGCGCAGCTTGGTGGCCATCTTGGTGCCGTAGCCGTACGCCGCGTCGCGGTGCACGATGGCGGAGAAGGCGTCGACGGCCTCGCCCTGGAGCAGGATGTCGACCTTGACGAGGTCGGACGACTGCTCGCCGGACTCCTCGTAGTCCAGCGAGGCGTAGCCGCGGGTGCGGGACTTCAGGGAGTCGAAGAAGTCGAAGATGATCTCCGCCAGCGGCATGGTGTAGCGGAGCTCGACGCGGTCCTCGGACAGGTAGTCCATGCCGAGCAGCTGCCCGCGCTTGGACTGGCAGAGCTCCATGATCGCGCCGATGAAGTCGCTCGGCGCGATGACGGTGCACTTGGTGATGGGCTCGAAGACCTCGGAGATCTTGCCGTTGACCCAGTCCGACGGGTTGGTCACCACGGTCTCGGTGCCGTCGTCGGAGATCACCCGGTAGACCACGTTGGGCGCGGTGGAGATGAGGTCCAGCCCGAACTCCCGCTCCAGCCGGTCGCGGGTGATCTCCAGGTGCAGCAGCCCGAGGAAGCCGCAGCGGAAGCCGAAGCCGAGCGCGGCCGAGGTCTCCGGCTCGAAGGTCAGGGCGGCGTCGTTGAGCTGGAGCTTCTCCAGCGCCTCGCGCAGGTCGGGGTAGTCGGACCCGTCCATCGGGTACAGCCCGGAGTAGACCATGGGCTTGGGGTCGCGGTAGCCGGCCAGCGGCTCGCTCGCCCCGTGCCGCTCGGACGTGACGGTGTCACCGACCTTGGACTGCCGCACGTCCTTCACGCCGGTGATCAGGTAGCCGACCTCACCGACCCCCAAGCCCGCGCTGGGCTTGGGCTCCGGCGAGATGATGCCGACCTCGAGCAGCTCGTGGGTGGCGCCGGTGGACATCATCTTGATTCGCTGCCGGGGCGTGATCTTGCCGTCGACGACCCGGATGTAGGTGACCACGCCGCGGTAGGTGTCGTAGACCGAGTCGAAGATCATCGCCCGCGGCGGCGCGTCGGCCTCGCCGACCGGGGCCGGCACCTTGCGCACGACCTCGTCCAGCAGCTCCTGCACGCCCATGCCGGTCTTGGCCGACACCCGCAGCACGTCCTCGGGCTCGCAGCCGATGATGTGCGCGAGCTCCTTGGCGTACTTCTCCGGGTCGGCGGCCGGCAGGTCGATCTTGTTCAGCACCGGGATGATGGTGAGGTCGTTCTCCAGCGCCAGGTACAGGTTGGCCAGCGTCTGGGCCTCGATCCCCTGCGCCGCGTCGACCAGCAGGATCGCGCCCTCGCACGCCTCCAGCGCCCGCGACACCTCGTAGGTGAAGTCGACGTGGCCGGGCGTGTCGATCATGTGCAGGACGTGGTCCTGGCCGTCCAGCTGCCAGGGCAGCCGCACGTTCTGGGCCTTGATCGTGATGCCCCGCTCGCGCTCGATGTCCATCCGGTCCAGGTACTGGGCCCGCATGGCGCGTGCGTCGACGACGCCCGTCAGCTGCAGCATCCGGTCGGCCAGGGTGGACTTGCCGTGGTCGATGTGGGCGATGATGCAGAAGTTCCGGATCAGCTCCGGCGACGTGAACGTGCTGTCGGCGAACGTGCTCACTGGGGCGGTTCCTCGGGAA
>DATJJB010000764.1:0-27574 GCA_035492655.1 Kutzneria sp.
CAAGGGTGCCTACTTCCTCGCCAGCGACCTGCCGGCCGATCCCGTCGAGCGGGACGACCTCCTGGTTCGGATCATGGGCAGCGGTGATCCGCGGCAGATCGACGGCATCGGCGGCGCGCACCCGTTGACCAGCAAGGTCGCTGTGGTGTCGGCGAGCGCCACACCCGGCGTCGATGTCGACTACCTGTTCCTTCAGCTCGGCGTCGAGGAGGCGTCCGTCTCCGACCGTCAGAACTGCGGCAACCTCTTGGCGGGCGTCGGGCCGTTCGCCGTGCAGCGTGGACTGACCCCGACGGGGCAGCCGGTGCGAATTCGAATGGTCAACTCCGACAGCCTTGCCACGGCCCGGTTTCCCGGCGATGACGTCGCCATCTCCGGCGTCCCCGGCACCGCGCCCGCGGTGGTGCTGGACTTCGAGGACACCGAAGGCGCCAACGGCTTGCTGCCCACGGGGAATGTCGTCGACGTCATCGACGGCATCGCCGTGACGTGCGTCGACAACGGCATGCCGGTCGTCGTCGCCCGTGCCGGCGATCTCGGCATCACCGGCTACGAGCCGGTTTCCATGCTCGTCGAGGACCGCGCCCTGCGCGAACGTATACAGAGCCTTCGCTTGCAGGCAGCCGCCCTGATGGGCCTGCCCGACACGACCTCGGTCCCCAAGACCACGCTGATCTCGCCGCCGGCCGACGGTGGGTCGATCTGCACCCGCACCTTCATTCCTCTGACGCCGCACAGCTCGATCGGCGTGCTCGGCGCCGTCAGCGTCGCCACCGCGCTGATGCTGGACGGCGCCGTCGGCAACGACCTGTTTGCCGGATCGTCCCGTGTGGACGTCGAGCATCCCACCGGCCACCTGCACGTCGAGGTCGAGCTGGACCGCGATGGCCGGGTCCGCCGCAGCGGTGTCGTGCGCACCGCACGCACGCTGTTCGACGGTGTCGTCTTCCCTCGCTAGCAAGGAGATCGCCTTGGCTCCACGGCACGATGTCGCGCACCTCGGGCATGTCGAGCTGCTCACGCCGGCCTTCGACCGCAGCCTGTGGTTCTTCACCGAGCTCATGGGCCTCACCGAGGTCGACCGTCGCGGCGACTCGGCTTTCCTGCGCACGTGGGACGACTACGAGCAGTACAGCCTCATCCTCACCGCCAGCGACACCTCCGGCATCCGGCGCACGGCGCTGCGCACCTCCAGCCAGCAGGCCCTCGACCGCTTGGCGGCCCGGATTCCTGACGGCCGTTGGCTTCCCGCCGCTGACGGCATCGGCCCGAGCTACCTCTGCACCGACCCCGACGGCCATGAGATCCAGCTCTACTGGGAAACCACCTGGTTCGAGGCCCCGCCCGAACTGGCCCCGTCGTTGAAGAACCAGCCCCAGGCCTATCCCGGGCGTGGCGTGTGCGTCCGCCGGCTCGACCATGTCAACTTCCTCGCCGCCGAGGTCGCCGCCAACGGCGCTTTCGTCACCGACGCCCTCGGCGGCGAGGTCACCGAGCAGATCGTGCTCGACGACGATTCCCTTGCCGCCCAGTGGCTCCACTTCGGCAACAAATCCTACGACCTCGTCTACACCACCGACTGGACCGGCCACCACGGCCGCCTGCACCACATCGCCTTCGCCACCGACACCCGGGAGGACATCCTCCGCGGCGCCGACATCTTCCTCGACCACGACGTCTTCATCGAGACCGGTCCGCACAAGCACGCCATCCAGCAGACCTTCTTCCTCTACGTCTACGAGCCCGGCGGCAACCGCGTCGAACTGTGCAACCCCTTGACCCGCCTGGTTCTCGCCCCCGACTGGCGGCCCATCACCTGGAACCAGGCCGAGCGGGCCAAGGGCCAGGCCTGGGGCCTCAAGACCATCGAGTCCTTCCACACCCACGGCACTCCCCCGGTCTGACCGGATCGAGACCTAACCCACGGCGCGGCGGTACTGGCCCGGTGCGCAGCCGTACTCGCGACGGAAGGCGACGGAGAACTGGGCGGCGCCGAGCATGGTGCGGGGCTCGTCGAGCCGGCGGGACTGCACGGCGCACAGGAGATGCGTGGTGAGGGCGTGCGCCATGGAATCGGCGTACAGGCTGGCAGCTTGCTGTTCCACGGCCCGCTCGACGGCGTAGCCGGCAGCGGTGACGAAGGGGTCGTCGACGGCCAGCGAGTCGGGCAACTCGTGCGGGCGCAGCATGCCCATGCCGACCGAGCCCGGGTGGTAGGCGGCGCTACGTGCCGGACCGCGCCTCGATGGTGTATGTGCCCTTGGTGACAACAACCACGAGCAGCGAGGCGGTCGGTGCGGTCTCGAACTCGTCGGCGACCGACGGATCGTGGTAGGAGCGGGCCAGCATGGACCGCCAGCCCAGGTTGTCGCTGCCCGCCAGCCGCCGTGACGGCAGCGCACGGTCCGCGCCCAGCACACTGGCGAGCGCCTCGCTGTGCGACGGGAAGCCACCGCCAACGGGCACGCGCGCGGCTCCGAAGTCGGGCATGCCGTTCTACCTTCGGGTCCGTACGACGCGAGAACCGGCATTGTCGCAGCCGGGCGACTACGCCGCCCACCGGTCGAGCTGGTCGAGGTCACCGGGCCCGCTGTGCAGCGTGAACAGGCAGCGGTCCACACCGGCCGCGGCGAAGTCGGCCAACATCGACGGGATGGCACCGAACAGGGTGACCGGGACGGGCCGGCCGGCGCGCTGACGCAGGCCGGCGATGCGGTCGGCGAGTTCCTGCACGGAAGCGAGGGGTCCGCACTGCGGCAGCCAGCCGTCACCGAACGCGAGCACGCGGTCCTCGACGCCGGGGCCGTTGCCGCCGACCAGCACCGGCGGTTGTCGCACCGGCTTGGGCCACGACCACAGCGGATCGAAGTCGACGTGCGGACCGTGGTACTCGGCCTCGTCGGACGTCCAGATCGCCCGCATGGCCCGCACGCGGTCGGCCAGCACGGCCATCCGCTGCCGTGGATCGGTGCCATGATTCGCGAGTTCTGCACGGTTCCACCCAGCACCGACACCGAACTCGAAGCGGCCGCCGGACATCCGGTCGATGCTGGCGACCTCCTTGGCCGTGATGATCGGGTCCCGTTGTGGCACCAGGCAGACGGCCGTGCCGAGGCGCAGTCGGGTCGTCACGGCGGCCGCGGCGGCGAGTGCGATGAACGGATCGTAGGTAGCCGCGTAGTCATGGACGGGACGATCGTCGTCGCGCCGACTGGCGAGAGGAATGTGGGTGTGCTCGGCGTAGAACAGCGACTCGAAGCCGCGTTCCTCGACGGCGCGGGCGAGTTCGGCCGGCGTCAGGCCGTCGGTCCCGGCGAACACCGCTACCCCCAGCCGCATGCGCGGCACGGTATCCGGCCGGCCTTTTCGCTGCCCACAGCATTATCAGCGCTCGGATGAAAAGCTTTCCATTGACAGCCCAGCGGGCTCAGTTCTAGGGTCGATAGCGTTATACATCGGATGTTCTGGCCCACGGGCCGTTCTCCCGCCGCCCGATGTGCACTCCTGTCGTACGCCGCCAGGAAGGACACACGGAACCCATGTCGTCATCCCTGCCGCAGTTCTCCCGTCGAACAGCGTTGAGGACGCTCGCCGTCACCGCACTCGCCGCACCCGTCGCACTCCGGCCGCTGACCGCCAACGCCGCGACCACCCTCTGGCATCCCAATCCCGCCACCGACGGGCTCAACGCGTTCGAGGGCATCGAGGCCGACCGCGGCAACAAACACCCCGATCGCAAGTACGTCGTCGTCGAAGGCGGCGACCACTACCGGTTCAACATCTGGGCCGACGACCGCGACACCACCGGCGGCGGCGACCGCCAGCGCACCGAGTCGAAGGGCATGGTGCAGAACGGCACCGCGCTGAAGATGCACAACGGCGAGACCTGGACCATCAACTACGACATGTACCTGCCGTCATCCTTGCACGGCACCAGCAAGTTCACCCACATCTTCCAGACCAAGACGCCGTCGACCAACGGCGGCCCGTGGGTGACGATCGATCTCAGCCGCGACGGCGGCACGGAGGTCATCCAGGCCCGTGCCTACGCCAACTCGGGCTCGCCGGCCATCGCCAAGACCAACCTGGCACCGCTGCGCGACAAGTGGATCAACATCACGCTCACCTTGACGCCCGGCTCGAAGGGCGCGGCCACGGCCGTCATCCGCAGCGGCGCCGGCGCCAGCGCGCCGATCGCCGCGCAAGGCCATCTGTCCAATGTGAACATTCCCGACCAGGGCGACTACGTGCGGCCCAAGTGGGGCATCTACCGCTCCGTGCAGAGCGCCAAGTCCGACATCCTCGACACCTACATCCTGTTCCGGAACTACACCGCGACCAAGGCCTAGTGATCAAGGTCAGCCTAGCCTAAGTTAGGCTAGGCTGACCTACTCATCGATCACGGAGGGCTCCTGCGCATGCGCGTCGCGATGTTCGGCTACCAGACCTGGGGGCACCGCACCCTGCGCGCCTTGATCGACGCCGGTCACGACGTCGTGCTGGTGGTCACGCACCCGGTCAGCGACCACGCGTACGAGCGGATCTGGGCCGACTCGGTGGCCGACCTGGCCGCCGAGCACGGCATCAAGGTGCTGCTGCGGGACCGCCCTGACGACGCCGAGCTGCTGGCCGAGCTGCGCGCCGCCGACCTGGACCTGATCGTGGCCAACAACTGGCGGACCTGGCTGCCGCCGGCGGTGTACGAACTGCCCCGGCACGGCACCCTCAACATCCACGACTCGCTGCTGCCGGCCTATGCCGGCTTCTCCCCCATCATCTGGGCGCTGCTCAACGACGAGCCCGCGGTCGGCGTGACCGCGCACATGATGGACGGCGAGCTCGATGCCGGCGGCATCGTGCTGCAGCAGTCGGTCGAGGTCGGTCCGAAGGACACCGCCACCGACCTGTTCCACCGCACCGTGGACCTGATCGCGCCGCTCACCGCCGAGGCGATCAAGCTGATCGAGCAGGGTTTCACGCCGCGGCCGCAGGACCGGTCCAAGGCCAGCTTCTTCCACAAGCGGGCCAAACGGGACAGCCTGATCGACTGGAACTGGACGCCCGAGTACATCGAACGCATGGTGCGGGCCCAGTCCGACCCGTACCCGAACGCCTTCACCTACCACCGCGGCCAGGAGCTGCGCATCGTCAAGGCATCGGTGTCGACCGGCCACTACGGCGGCACGCCGGGCCGCATCTTCTACCGTGAGGGCGACGGCGTCGTCATCGTGGCCGGTCCGGACGCCCGTCGCGGCACCTTCCCCGGTCTCGTCGTGGAACGCGTGCGCACCGCCGACGGGACCGAGCTCGCCGCCACCGACTACTTCACGACCATGGGCGGCTACCTCACTAGCAGCTGACCTTCGTCGTCTCACCTCGTCCGACGGTCACCGGCACGGTTCGGCCCGGGCACTCGAGGGTCCAGCTCTCCTCGATGCCCCGGCCGTCCGTGCCGGGCCGGATCGACGGGTTGACGTCCCAGGTGAACGCGCCGTCGGCGGTCATCGTGCTGCGCAGCCCGGGCTTGGACAGCTGGAGCTGGCCGTGGGCGGTGCCGGTGATCCTGGCGTGGTACTGGGGATTCGCCGCGGCTTCGGCGTCGCGGAGCAGCGCCTCGCGCTCGCCGGCGTACTGGTCCAGCAGGCCGGTCTTGAACGGCCCGTGGTTGGTCTCGCCGTCGAGCTCCGTCTCGAAACCGAGTCCGCCGGTCGTGTAGTACGACCATTCCTCGGCCGTGCCGCTCGCCTCGTACAGGTCGCGGCTGAGTTTGCTCGGATAGCCGTTGGCGTCGGCCATCCGCTGGCCCAGTTCGGCGTACACGGTCTCGTCCGGGGTGAGGGCGGTGGCGTTCTGGCCGGGCGGACGCAGGTTCATGTCGGCATAGGTGTGCAGGCCGACCAGGACCGTCACCTGGTGGCCGGCCACCAGATCGCGGATGTTCTGCGTCTCCGGCTCGGAGAACGCCTTGGCGCCGCGGAAGTCGCCGCCGGACTGGTTGCCGCTCGAGCCGACGCCGCCCCAGTGCACGCCGAAGTTGCGGTTCAGGTCCACGCCCGCGTCGTCGGCCCCGGTGTCCGGGTCGACCTTGGTGCCGCAGGTGGGATCGCAGTTCTTGCGCTTGTCGAGGATCTTCCCGCTGCGCGAGGCGTCGAAGCCGTCGGGATTGACCACCGGCACGATGATCACCCGCGTCTGGTCGAGCAGCCGGGTGATCCGCGAGTCGCGGCCGTCCTGCTCGGCCAGGTCCATGGCGAAGTCGGTCGCCACGTCCACGCCGGGCCACTCGTTGCCGTGGATGCCGCCCATGAGCAGGAACACCGGCCGGCCGTCGCCGGCGGTCACCCGGTGTGCGATCTCCACCGCCGGGATGTCCTTGCCCTGGAAGGACTTGTGCGACAACGACAGCGTGCGGACGATGTCCGGCCGGGCCTTGGCCGTCTGCTCGATGTCCGTGCGGACGTCGGCCAGCCGGCGATAGTCGTCGCGGCCGCCGGGAAGCGACGACGCGCCGGCCGGGTGCCTGGCGTCGGAGAGCGCTTTCCCGTCGTATGTCTTGGGCGCTGTCGTCGTGGGTGCGGGCGGGGCCGCGGTCGTCGGGGTGCACGCGACGAGCGCGGCGGCGACGGCAACCGTCACCGCCGCCGCTCTTCTCGGGTGGGTCAACTCAGAACGCCGCGTGCGGCACGGGCCACATCTCGATCGGCTCCTCGTCGGCCATCGGCATGTCCGCCGCGATCTCCCTGGCCCGGGCCTCGTCGGCCACGTCGAGCAGGTAGAAGCTGGCCATGTACTCCTTGGTCTCCAGGTACGGGCCGTCGGTCACCGCCGGCTGGCCGTTGACCCGGCGGACCAGCTTGGCCTCGTTGGCGTCGCCGAGGCCGTACGCGCCGAGCAGCTCGCCGGTGGCGCGGTAGCGCTGGTTGAACGCGTCCACCTTGGCGATCACCTCCTGGAACTGCTCGGGCGGGACCGAGTTCCACTTCTCCTGGTTGCCGTAGATCATCAGCAGGTACTTCATCGTGCCGCTCCCTGGTGCTCCGGTGCCTTGTCACCCACTGGTCGGAGCCCCTCGACCCGGCCTCTACATCCGGTGTCGAGAAATTTCCGACGTCTCCGACCCCTGGTCGACAACCCGAGGGAAGGAACCGAAATGGACACTACCGTCACTGCCCGCCGCGCACTCCCGGTGTGGGCCGTCAGCGTGTTGGCCCTGCTCGTCGCCGCCGTCGTCACCGAGCTCTACGGCCTGCTGCTGCCGGTCGTCGGCATCCCGATGCTCGCCGGCAACATCCTGGAGGGCGTGCCCAGCCCGATCACCGTCGGCATGTTCGCCATGGGCTGCGCCTTCGCCGGCTTCTGGGGCACCATCCTGGCCGTCCTCATCGCCCGCTTCGCCCGCAAGCCCGCCCGTACTTATATCGTCACGACATCAATCCTGGTCGCCGTGTCCCTGCTCGGCCCGCTGACCGGCGTCGGGCCGCTGTCCACCCGCATCGCCCTGTGCGTTGCCCACCTCATCGCCGCCGCCATCGTCATCCCGACCGTGGCCCGCCGCCTGGCCTGACCCTCGGTTGTGCCACATGCGCTTCCTATGTGTCACCAGCCCGCAAGCAGGAAGCGCATGTGGCACGCCGGTGTGCGCCCGGTCAGGTGGGCCGTCAGCTCGCCATGACGCGGAGGTAGCGGCGGCGGTAGAACCATTGTGCGAGCAGCAGAAACGGGAAGGCCTGTCGCCAGGGACCGTGCGGCGCAGGTCGGGTGAGGGAGCGCAGCGTGAGACGAACAGTGCCGTACGAGTCTCGATGGACGATGAACGCCTCCTCCCCCGAGACCGGATGGCCGGGGAGGGTTCCGTAGGCGAACCCGCATCGATCGGCGGTCTCGACCACCGACACCACTCGCACCGGCTCGTGCACCGCGTACGGTCCCCGGCCGGCGGTGATCCGGTAATCGTCCCCCTCGCTGACACGCTCGCCAGCGCCGCCGCATGGTGTGACGCGAAAACCGCTGCGCCGCTTGACATCCCATCGCAGCACCGCGTCCGCCGCCGCGGCCCATCGGGCAGCTCCGTGTCCAATGACGGCCGTCCGCTCAAAGCACCGGAACCCGGGCGCGCCGGTCGACCACGTCTGCTCGCCCGGACGGGTCGCGCCGACGGGGCCATAGCTGAGCCCACTGTTCACCGGCATGGTGACACTATGATCGTGCGGGCCGCCTCCATGGCGTCAACTATAGGCACGGCGTTTGAGCTCGCCGCTCCCGTGGTACTGACCAAGATCATCGCTGTCCTGCTTCGGAAGGTGCCCATGCAGATCCAGGTCAACACCGACCACAACATCCACGGTGGCGAACGACTGGCCGCCTACGTGACCACCGACCTGGAGGGCAGCCTGTCCCGGTTCAGCGGCTGGTTGACCCGGGTGGAGGTGCACCTCAGCGAGGACGGCGGCGGCAAGCCGGAGGACAAGAAGTGCGTGATCGAGGCCCGGCCCGGCGGCAAGCAACCGGTCGCGGTCACCCACCACGCCACCACCGTGGACGACGCGTACGCCGGGGCGGCGCACAAATTGGGCAGGGTGCTGGATTCCCGGTACTCCCGCGCCCATGACCACAAGGGCAGCGACAGCATCCGTCACATGCCCGCCCCGGACGACCCCGAGCAGGCCGGCGCGATCGAGGACGAGCCTCGGGACTGATCGAGGCGACACGGAACCCCGGGCGACCTGCCTGCCTGGGCAAGGCCGCCGGGCGCTGCCCTGTAGCCCAGCCCTGGCCATCGGGGCCGGTTCACCATGGTTGAGCCAGCCCCGACGGCGCGAGCGCCCTTGCCGGTCGAGGTCCAGTACGGGATCAGCTCCGGGTCGGTCATCGCCCGCCAGACCTTCGCGGGTGAATGCGGGTAGTCGCGAACGATGTGGATCTCGGCGCGGATGTTCGTCGAGCATGGCTTCGACGCCGTCCGCGTGGCCGGCGTGGGCGAGGCGTGCGGGGTGTCGGAGAAGACCGTCTTCAACTACTTCCCGAGCAAGGAGGCGCTGCTGCTGGATCGGCTGGAGGATCCCCCTGCGACCCGGCCATCCGCTGCCGGCCGCGATCGACGCCGTGGCCCAGGACGTCCGCCGCGCCGCCCGGCTGGTCGAGGAAGGCCTGACCATGTTCCCGGCGCACGGAGAACCACTCCGAAGCAGGACCGACCGGCCGCTTCGCGGGTCAGAGATCGCTTGAATACTCGGCGAAGATGCCGGCGAGCACACGGCGCGCGGTTGCTGCTTCCGCACCGGATTGGGCGCAGGTGACCAGCGTCTTCCACAAGGCCCAGCCGCGGCCGCGGGCCCAGGTGGCGTCGTCGACGGCGAGGCGCGAGCGGAAGGCCTGCCGGCCGTCGGCCGTGAGGAGCGTCCAGGCGATGGCGAGGTCGCACGACGGATCACCGATGCCGCAGGTGCCGAAGTCGATGACCGAGGCGAGTTCCCCGTCGGACAGCAGGAGGTTGCCGGGGGCGATGTCGCCGTGGAACCAGAGGTCGACGCCGTCCCAGGGGGCGTCAAGGGCGGCCTGCCAGATCTGGCCGGCCATGGCGACGTCAACGTCCAAGGTGGCGAGCGCGCGCCGGGTCAGGGCGTCGAAGGTGAGTAGGGTGCCGCCGCGGAACCAGTTGTGCTTGCCGGGTCGGGGACCGTCGGTGGCGTCGATGGCCTGCAAAGCCGACAAGAACTCCGCCAGGTCGAGGGCGAAGCGGACGGGGTCGGCGATGAGGTGCGGGCGGGCCGGTGAACCTGGTAGCCAGTGGTAGATCGACCACGCGAAGGGATAGTCCGCGCCGGGCAGTCCCTTGGCCAACGGGACCGGGATCGGCTGCGGGAGTTGGGGAGCCAGGGCGGGCAGCCACCGGTGCTCCTTGTCGACGGCCAGTGCGTACTCGGCGGCTGTGGGCAGCCGCACCGACATCGTGTCGCCGAGGTGGAAGGTGAGGTTGTCCCAACCGCTCCTGGCCACGGGCCGCACCGGCAGGTCGGTCCACTGCGGAAACTGCTCGTCGACCAACCGGCGCACCTGGGCGGCGTCGACGGAGATCCGTCGGGGCGGCGGACCGAGATCCGGGATGCTCATGGCCGCGAGTCAACCAGCAAGCGCCGGTATGCCGCTTAGCATTTACGCCATGCCACGCACTGACAAGGCGTCCCGCCTGATCGCCGCGCCGCCGGAGCGGGTGTACGCGGCCTTCGTCGATCCGGACGAGCTGCTGGCCTGGCTGCCGCCGGGCGGCATGACCGGCCGGTTCGACCGGTTCGACGCGCGCACCGGCGGGTCGTACCGGATGACGCTGACCTACCCGGACGCCGGCACGGGCAAGACCACGACCGACTCCGACGTGGTGGAGGCGCGCTTCGTCGAGGTGGTGCCCAATGTGCGTGTGGTGCAGGCGGTGGACTTCGTCTCCGACGACCCGGCCTATGCCGGCACGATGATCATGACCTGGGCGGTCGCCGCGACGGAAACCGGCACCCGCGTGGAGATCCGCGCCGACAACGTCCCGGACGGGATCTCTGCCGAGGACCACGCCACCGGCCTCGCCTCCTCGCTGGCCAACCTCGCCGCGCACGTGGAGAACTAGGCGAGAATCCGCGCTACCAGGCGACGGACGGCCAGCGGACAGGGCTCGTCGGCCCGCCGGTGCACGGCGATCCGCCGGGTGATCACGGGCTCGGTCAGCGGCCGGGTGATCACCGGCGTGGCGGCGAGCAGCGGCAGCACGAGCTCGGGCATGGCACTGACGCCGAGACCGGCGGCGATCATGCCGCCGGCCGTCGCGACGGTACGGGTTTCCAGGTGCCGCAACGGCTGCACGCCGGCCTGGGCCAGGCCGAGGTCGGCGAGCCGGCGGATGCTGCTGTCCGGACTGAACGCGATGAACGACTCGGCGGCGAGATCGGCCCACGTCAGCGCGGGCCGGCCGGCGAGGGGATGCCCGGGCGGCAGCACGGCGACAAAAGGGTCGTCCAGGAAGGCATCCACGGCGAACTCGGCCGACGCGGGGCCGACCTCGGTGATCGCGAGATCGGCGGTGCCGTCCCGCAGCAGGTCCAGTATCTCGGCGTTGGTGCCGTCGGCCAGCCGCACCTGCACGCCGGGATACGCGTCCAGGTATCCGCTCAGCACGGTCGGCAGCACCACGGCGGCGATCGACGGCAGCACCCCGACAGTGACCTGCCGGCGCTCCCCCGCCTGGTAGCCGGCGAACCGGTCGAGCCCGCGCCGGTAGCTCGTCAACACGTGCGTGACGACGCCGAGGAACTCCACGCCGGCCTCGGTCAGGTCGACCGATCGGGTGGTTCGCACGAACAGCGGCGTCCGTAGTTTCCGTTCCATCTCGCCGATGGTCCGGCTGACCACTGGCTGGCTCAGCACCAGCTCGTCGGCCGCCCTGGTGAACGACCGGGTCCGGGCGACCGCCGCGAAGATCTCCATCTGGTGCAGCGTGAGATCCATAGCTTCAGAGCATAACCGCATGTGAAAGCGGAAGTGGCGGCCGGCGGGCCGACTGTCCACGATGGAGGCATGCGGACGATCCGGATCGGCGCGGGCGCCGGCTTCGCCGACGACCGGTTGGAGCCGGCGGTCGAGCTGGCCGACCGCGGCGACCTCGACTACCTGGTGTTCGAGTGCCTCGCCGAGCGCACGATCGCGCTGGCCCAGCTCGACCGGCTGCGCGACCCGGCGGCCGGTTTCACCGAGTGGCTGCCGGAGCGGATGGCGGCCGTGCTGCCGGCCTGCGCCCGGCGCGGCACGAAGATCATCACGAACATGGGCGCGGCCAACCCGCTCCGCGCGGCCGAGGTGGTCGCCGAGGTGGCGCGCGAAGCCGGGCTGACCGGCCTGAAGATCGCCGCGGTGACCGGCGACGACGTGCTCGGCCTGGTCACCAAGGACGAGAACACCGTGTCGGCCAACGCCTATCTCGGCTGCGAACCGGTCGTACGGGCGCTGGCCCTTGGCGCGGACGTGGTTGTCACCGGTCGCATCGCCGACCCGTCGCTGTTCCTGGCCCCGCTGGTGCACGAGTTCGGCTGGGCGCTGGACGACTGGCCGCTGCTCGGCCGTGGCCTGTGCCTCGGGCACCTGCTGGAATGCGCCGGCCAGGTGACCGGCGGCTACTTCGCCGATCCCGGCCACAAGGACGTCCCCGACCTGGCCCACCTCGGGTTTCCGCTGGCCGAGGCAGCCGAGGACGGCACGTTCGTGGTGACGAAGGTGGCCGGCACCGGCGGTGCCGTCACGGTGGCGACCTGCACCGAACAGCTGCTGTACGAGGTGCACGACCCCGCCGCCTACGTCTCGGCCGACGTCACCGCCGACTTCGCCGCGGTCGAGCTCACGGAGGTCGGCCCCGACCGGGTGCTGGTCACCGGGGCCACCGGACGGCCACGACCCAACCAGCTCAAGGTGTCCGTCGGCTACCTCGACGGCTTCCGCGGCGAGGGTGAGATCTCCTACGCCGGCCCGAATGCCGTGGCTCGCGGCCGGCTCGCGCTCGACATCCTCCGCGAACGATTGGACGCCGAAGAGCTCCGCTTCGACCTTATCGGTGTCGACGCCGTGCATCGCGGCCCGAAAGTCGTGGTGGAACCGTCAGAAGTGCGGGTGCGGGCGGCTGGGCGAACGTCCACTCTGGACGCTGCCCGGCACATCGGCCGTGAGGTCAGCGCCTTGTGGCTCAACGGCCCGGCCGGCGGGGCCGGCGCGTCCCGCCGGGCCGAGCAGATCGTGGCCGTCGCCTCGACCTTCGTCGACCGCGACGACGTCCACCCAGAGCTGTCCTTTGTGGAGGTGTGAGATGCGGTTGCACGACATCGCGCACGCCCGGGCCGGTGACAAGGGGACGACCTCGGACATCACGGTCATCGCCTATCGGGCCGAGGATTTCGAGCTGCTGCGCCGGGAAGTCACAGCCGATCGCGTACGCGAGCACTTCGCCGACATCGTGCGCGGCGAGGTGCGGCGGTTCGAGTTACCGCAGCTGCGGGCGTTGAAGTTCGTGCTGCACAACACACTCGGCGGGGTGACCCGCACGCTTGACCTCGACATTCACGGCAAAAGCCTTTCCTCCTCACTGTTGGAGCTGGACGTGTCCCAAACCGCGCAACAGATGGCCGAGATGATGCGGCAGTTCGCCGCTGCCGGCGGCATGCGCCCCGGTGCGCCGACCGTCACGGTCGACGACCCGTTCTTCACCTACGACCGTCCGACCGAGTTCGCCGCCCACAGCGAGACCATCCAGGTCCCGATGCGCGACGGCAGCTACCTCGTGTGTGACCTGCTGCGTCCGGCCGGCCCCGACGGCGAGCCGGCGGAAGGCACTTTCCCCGGCATCGTCTACGACTTCAACGCTTACGGCGCACGCGCGGTGTTCGCCGGCGGCGCGATGCCGTTCGTCGAACGCGGTTACGTGGCACTGGTGCCGTCGGTCCGCGGTTCCGGCGACTCCCCCGGCCACGTCGAACCGTTCGGCGTCCAGGAGCAGGAGGACGGCTACGACCTGGTGGAATGGCTTGCGGCGCAACCGTTCTGCACCGGTCGCGTGGGCATGCAGGGCATCAGCTACGGCGGCCACACCACGATGCTCACCGCCGTGCAGCAGCCGCCGCACCTCGCGGCGATCATTCCCGTGCAGGCGTTGAGCGACTGGTACGAGAACACCATCTACCACGGCGGCATCTACAACGCCCGCATCCGCGACTGGCAGCAGACCACCGCCCCCGACACGCTCGACACCTATCCGCGGCACCCGCTGCACGACGACTTCTGGCGCGAGCGCAGCGTCAAGCACCGGTACGACCAGCTCACCGTGCCGGTGCTGGACGTCGGCGGCTGGCTCGACCAGTACCGGCAGGCGATGGTGGAGAACTTCGCGGCCTGCCAGGCGAACACGTGGATGGTCGCCGGGCCGTGGCCGCACGGCATGGTGCCCGGGCAGCTCGAGGACATCGCCTTCGCCGGCTATCTCGCCTGGTGGGACGTCTGGCTGGCCGACCGGCCGGCCCCGCTGCCCCGGTCGAAGGTCACCTCGTACGAGCTGCCCGACCACGGCTGGCGCCGCTTCGACACCTGGCCGCCGGCCAATTCCGTGACCAGGCAGTGGTTTCCCGGCTCCGACGGCTCGCTGACGAGCGGTGAGCCCGGCATCGCCGAGTTCGACCAGGACGGCGGCAAGCTCGTGTTCGAGGCCCGCCTGTCCGAGGACCTGGTGATCACCGGCGGTCTCGGGGCCACGCTGCGGGCCGGAACCACCGGCCCCGACGGCAATATCGCCGTTGTGCTGGACGACGTCGACGCGACCGGCGACGTCGTCCGGATCAGCCAGGGTTGGCTCAAGCTCAGCCATCGCGACGGCCACGACCGGCTGGCCCCGGTCCAGCCCGGCGCGCTCTACGACGTCGCCATCCCGATCTGGGCCGCCCACCACCGCGTCGTCGCCGGGCACACGCTGCGACTCACCCTGTCCAGCGAGGATTACCCGCAGATCGACACCGAGCGCCTGCCTGGCCGCATCCGAGTGGAACTCGGTGGGGCCAGCGCGATCAGCGCGAACGTGCTCTGACCGGCCAGGCGCCGAGGGGCCGGTGGCCCGGTTAACGTGTGCCCATGGGACGTGTTTTCCTCGCCGGCGCGACCGGGGTTCTCGGCCGTTGCCTCGTCCCGCTCCTGCTCTCGCACGGACATCACGTCACCGGCTTCGCCCGCGGCGCCGACAACGGCTATGCCCGGCACAACCTCGGCTGGCAGCCAGCCTGGCCGTCCTGGCGCGACGGGTTCAAGGCAATGACAGCGTAGGAGCCATGGGGCCGTAGGCATTCGCGCGGGCGGCCCGCTTCCGAGCGCCCGGCAGGGCCGTGACCAGCTGGAGCAACCGGGCCGGCACGAGCGGTCGGCCCAGCTCACGGGCCCGGGCTGCGCGGAGCTCGATCCGTACCTGATCGTCCTGCACGAGCTTGACCGCCGGCTCGCGCTCGGCCTGCACGGCGGCCAGCACCTCGTCCGGCACCGGACCTCCTTGTTTCAGCGCCGGCACGAGGTGGTTGGCCGCCGCGACGGCATCCTGGATCGCCATCAGGATGCCGTTGCCGCCTACCGGCGAGATCACGTGCGCCGCGTCGCCGATCAGCAGCAACCCTGGCCGCCACCAGCGCTGCACCCGGGAGATGTCCACCGACAGCAACGTCGTCTGCCCGAAGTCGGACAACAGGTGCGTGCGGTCGGCCAGCCAGGGCACGTGCCGATCGACGAACCGCCGGATCGGCTCCACGCCGTCGGCTCGGGCCTGCGCGTAGCCGCCCTTGGGCACGCTGTACCCGAGCTGCCAGCCCTGGGTGCCGGTGAGCAGGCCGATGTAGTGGTCGCGGCCGAAGAACAGGTCCACGTCGGCGTCCGGCGGGTCGCCGTCCCGTTGCGGCAGCCGGAACCACACCAGATCCGTCTTCGCCCCCAGCGACTCCGCCGGCAGATCCGCCAACCGGCGCAGCCGCGAGTTCCGTCCGTCCGCGCCGATCACCACGTCCGCCGGCATTCCCTGCACGCCGACCACCCGACCGTCGCGCATGTCCAGCTCTGTCACCTTGCTGCCCGTGCGCAGCTCGCAGCCCGGCAGCGCCCGGAACTGCTCCGCCATGAAGTCCAGGAACCGCGCCTGCGGCATCAGCGCCACGTAGTTGTACGGCGTGGGCAGCCGGGTGTAATCCGCCGTGGTGACCGGGCCCGCCGTCGTGTGCAGCCGGAACCGGCGTGCCTTGTGATGCGGCAACGCCAGCAGCTTCTCAGCCAGCCCCAGCCCGTCCAGCAGCTCCAATGTGTACGGGTGCAACGAGTCGCCGCGGAAGTCCCGGTCGAAGTCGCGGTGCGTCTCGAACAGCGTCACCCCGATCCCCGCGCGCCCCAACAAGTAGGCAAGCATCATGCCGCCCGGACCGCCACCGACTACCGCCGCACCTGCCATGCGGCAACCGTATGGTGATCCGCTCAAGATCACCGATCGGAGCCACGGCCGGCGTGGTGTCGGATGGCCCGTTCGAATGCCGGCTGTCTGGCGGACCACCGGCGCTACTGTCCGTAACGATTGCGCGCCGGCGAACGAAGTGCGGGCTGAACAACGCGCGGAGGTGGCCATGGGCAGGCGGGTCCAGACAGGATGCTCGAACTGCACTCGCTGCACGAACTCAGCGGTCAACGAGGCAGGCCGCAGACTGGGCCGGGCGACCGCGGCCCTCTCCTCGGGAGGCCTGTCCGAAGTTGCCCGAGGCTTCACCAAGAACTGCCGGGGCTGTGGGCACAAGATGAGCCTGCACAGCAGCCCGGCACCGGCTCAGCAATACGCCGCTCCCCCGGCACCCGTCCCGCCGCAAATTCCGCCGGGCTGGTATGCCGACCCCAACGGCCAGCCGTGCAACCGTTGGTGGGACGGCTATACCTGGACCGCGGCAACCGCGCCACGTCCGTGATCACATCTGGGCCGGGGCCTCGATGCCCAGTAGCGCCAAGGCCTGGGTGAGCACGCGAGAGGTCAGCTGGGCCAAAGCCAGCCGGGAACGGCGAACCTCCTCGCTGGGCGCCTTGAGGATCGGGCAGTTCTCGTAGAAGGTCGAAAACGTCGCGGCGGTTTCGTAGAGGTAGGTGCACAGCTTGTGCGGCGCGAACTCGGTGGTGGCGACGGCGACGGCGGCGGGGAACTGGAGCAGCTTGAGGGCGAGGGTGCGTTCGGCGGGAGCGGAAAGCCGGACGGGGGTGTCCAGGGGGACACTGCCGCCGGCGCGAGCGATGACCGACAGGACGCGGGCGTTGGCGTACTGGAGGTAGACGGAAGTGTTGCCCTCCAAGGCAAGCATCCGATCCAGATCGAAGGAGTAGTCCTTCTCCCGGTCGGCGCACAGGTCGGCGTACTTCACGGCGCCGATGCCGACCGCGTGGGCGATCCGGGCGCGATCGGAGTCGGAGAGGTCGGACCGTGAGGCGACCACGAGTGCGGCCCGGTCGATGGCCTCCTGCAACAGGTTGACGAGTTTCACGGCCACACCGGCCCGAGTCCGGAGCATCTTGCCGTCCTCGCCGAGGATCGAGCCGAAGCCGATGTGCGTGGCCCGGTGCCCGGCGTCCAGCCAACCGGCGGACTCGCAGGCCCGGAACACCATCTCGAAGTGCTGGGCCTGCGGCGAGCCGACGACGTACAGCAGCTCGGTCACGCCCCGATCCCGCGTCCAGTACCGGACGGTGGCCAGATCGGTGCTGGCATAGCCGTAACCGCCGTCGGTCTTGCGGACGATCAGCGGCAGCCGGTCGCCCTCCCGGTTGACGAAGCCGGGCGGGAACACGCAGACCGCGCCCTCGCTGATCTCGGTCAGCCCCTCGGCCGCCAACTCGGCGACCGTGTCGGCCAGGTACGGGTTGTAGAAGCTCTCGCCGTAGTAGTCGTCCGGCCCGAGTTTCACGCCGAGCATCGAGTACACCTTGGCGAAGTGCCGCTCGGACTCGACGACCAGGTCCCGCCACAGCGCCAGTGTCGGCTCGTCACCGCCCTGCAGCGCGACCACCCGCCGCCGCGCGCGATCGGCGAAATCCGGGTCGGCGTCGAACTTCTTGCGGGCGGCCCGGTAGAAGCCGCCGAGGTCGCTGATCGAATGCCCGCCGGCGGCAGCGTGTCCCTCGTCGGCCAGGTGCTCGATCAGCATGCCGAACGGGGTGCCCCAGTCGCCGAGATGGTTGTGCCGGACGACCTCGTGCCCGGCGAACTCCAACAGCCGCACGACCGCGTCGCCGATGATCGACGACCGCAGGTGCCCGACGTGCATCTCCTTGGCGACGTTCGGGCTGCCGTAGTCGATGGCGTACCGGATCGGGGTGTCCACAGCCGGCACGCCGAGCCGGGAGTCGCCGAGCAGCCGCGTCGTCCGCGCCGCCAGCCAGTCGTCGTTCAAGGTGACGTTGACGAATCCCGGGCCGGCGACCTCGGCGTGCTCGATCATGTCGGCGTCGATGGCGGCGACGATCGCGTCGGCGATCTCGCGTGGCGGGCGGCCGAGCCGTTTGCCGAGGCTCATCGCGACGTTGCACTGGAAATCGGCGTCCCGACCGGTGCCGGCCGGTCGGATCAGGGCCTCGTCCGGCGTGATGTCCACGTCCAGCGCCGCCTTCAGCGACGCGGCGACCCGCAGGCCGAGTTCCAGCCCGACATCTCCACCCAGCACCGACCGACCTCCGTCCTCGTTCGTATCCGACCAGTATCCGGGCGTCGCAAACCGATTACCGATGGCTGCCCTTTCGGTCAGGCCGGGCCACCGCACCGCGAATCCCGTGCCAGGATGTTCAAATGGGAACGACTTTGGTGGTCGGGGGCAGTCACGGCATCGGCCGGCTGATCGCCGAGCGGGCGGCCGGGCGTGGGGACACCGTGGTGGTGACCAGCCGGGACAAGGGCCGGGCGCAGGCGGTGGCGGCGGAGATCGGCGGCGCGGTCACGGGAATCGCGCTGGATCTGGCCGCGCCGACGACGATCGAGGCGGCGTTGGCCGAGATCACGGTGGTGGACCACCTGGTGATCACGGCGATCGAGCAGACGGTGCAGAGCATCGGCGCCTTCGACGTGGCCGACGCGATCAACTCGGTGACGATCAAGCTGGTGGGCTACGCGGAGACGGTGCGGGTGCTGACCGATCGGTTCGGCCCCGACGCGTCGGTGGTGCTGTTCGGCGGGCTGGCCAAGGAACGTCCCTACCCGGGTTCGACCATGGTGACGACGATCAACGCGGGTGTCACCGGCCTGATGCGCACGCTGGCCAAGGAGATCGCGCCGGTGCGGGTGAACGCGCTGCACTCGGGCGTGGTCGGCGACAGTCCTAAGTGGAGTCACGTGCAGGACACGCACCCGGCGGTGGCCCGCACGCCGCTTGGCCGGCTGGTGACGATGGACGAGGTGGCCGACGCCACCGAGTTCCTGCTGCGCAACGGCGGCATGAACGGCCACGACCTGAACATCGACGGTGGCTGGCTACTGACCTGAGTACTCGGCCATGAGCCGCCCGATCCGCTCGGCGCTGCCGGGTTCGAAGAAGGCGACGAGGTTGGTCGCCGACTCGGCGGCGGCCGCCTCGGCGCGCGGGAACATGGCGGCCTCGAAGGCGGTCAGTGCCGACTCGACGTCGTCGTGCTCGGCCAAGGCCTGGGCGAGCTCGGCGGCGTCGAGCATGGCCAGGTTGGCGCCCTCGCCGGCGAACGGCGACATCAGGTGCGCGGCGTCGCCCAGCAAGGTGACGCCGGGGACCCGCGGCCAGCGGTGCCCGACCGGCAGGGCGTGGATCGGCCGCGGCACGAAGACGTCGTCGCCGTCGGCGATCAACCCGCGCAGCGGCGCGGCGAAGTCGTCGAAGGTCTCCAGCAACCGCAACCGGGTCTGCACCGGATCGGGGTCGACGAGGTCGGTCGAGACCCAGTTCTCGTCCTCGGCCCGAATGGCCGCGTAGACGCGGATCCGGCCGTCGCCGTTGCGCTGCGCGATCACGCCCTTGCCGTCGCCGAGGCCCCACAGCGAGCCGTGTCCGACGAACGCGGCCAACTCTGGATGCCGATCATCCACATCGGACAGATGAGTCTCCACGAAGGACAGTCCGGAGTAGACGGGCCGGGCGTCCGACAGCAGCGGCCGCACCTTCGACCACGCGCCGTCCGCGCCGACGACCAGGTCGGCCGACACGGTTTCCCCGTCGGCCAAGGTGATCGACGACGGCGTGACCGCGATGACCTTGGCGCCCCAGCGAACGGCGCCGGCCGGCAACGACTCGACGAGAATGCGCTTGAGCGCGCTGCGATCGATCTCCGGGCGGCCGCCCGGCTCGTCCGGGATCTCGTCGACGTGCACCACCCCCTTGGCGTCGACCACGCGCAGGGCCTCGCCCTCGTCCCGGGCCAGCGCGCGGAACTCGTCGAACAGGCCGGCCGCGTGCAGGGCCCGCTGCGCGGTGTCCTCGTGCAGGTCGAGGGTGCCGCCCTGGTCGCGGGCGGTCGGCGAGTCGTCGAGTTCGTACACAGTGGACTCGATGCCGTTGACGTGCAGCACCCGGGCGAGCGTCAGCCCGCCGAGGCCGCCGCCGACGATGACGATCTTCTTCATGGCGGAACTCCTTGTCACGGTAGGGGTATTTCGAACGCCCCGGCCAGCAGCACGTCGAACATCCAGCGGGCCCGGCTGCCCTCCGGACCGGACAGCAGCTCGGCCGAGTGCGCGGCGATCGTCGGATACGTCTCCGGGGAGGCCTCCTGGATGGTGCGGGCCAGCAGGTCGTGGTCCAGCGCGGAGGCGTCCGGGTGCTCGTTGCGGGTGCCGTGCTCCACGGCACTGGCCGTGGCCACGAGCAGCAGCAGGTCGACCGCCCAGCCGGCCTGCGCCGCCGACATGCCACCGTCGAGCAGCCGCCCGAACACGGCCTCGACCACCGCCAGGTAGTGCGGGCCGCTGAGCCGGGTGACCAGCGCGACCCGGGCCAGGCTCGGGTTGTCGTGCAGGACCCGGCGGTAGGAGTCGAGCACCTGCCACAGCCGGGCCCGCCAGTCGCTGTCGGCCGGGTCCAGGTCCACCTGGGCCAGCAACTCGTCGAGCATCGCCGCGTGCAGTTCCTCGGTGTCCGTCACGTACACGTAGAGCGAGGCCGGGCCGGTGTCCAGCTCCTTGGCCAGCCGCCGCATGGTCACCTTGTCCATGCCCTCGGCCCGCATCACGGCCAGCGCCGTCGCCACGATGCCGGCGCGGGTCAGAGCCGGTTTGGCCGGGCGTTCCCGTCGGTTGTAGTCCGCCATGCCGGCGAGCCTAACGGACGTGTTCGTGGCGAACATGTTCGTCAGGCGCGAAGGAAATCAGCGACGAGGTCGAGCGTGGGCTCCGACGCCTCCATCAGCGGGGCGTGGCCGACGCCCGGCAGCAGCACGAACTCCGCCTTGGGGAAGCAGGCCGCGTAGGCCCGGCCGTAGTCCGGGCCGGCGATCTGGTCCTCCTCACCCCAGATGAACAGCGTCGGCACCGCCACCCGCGCCACGCGGTGCGGCAGCCTCGGGTCGCCCTGCGGATGACGCGCTGTGTAGTGGAACAGGGCCGCGAAGTTGGCTCGCAGCGCCGCCGGCAGTTGCGTGTCGTCCCGACTCGGCATGGCGACCGGATTTCCCGGGATCCGCGGCCCGATCACGTCGATCAGCACCAGCCGCGAGATCCGCCGGCCCCGGTCGCGCACCGCCATCTCGGCCGCGATCCAGCCGCCGAAGGAGCTGGCCACCAGCGCCACATCGGTCCGGTCCTCGTCCTCCAGCCGGTCGAGGTACTCGACGGCCAGGTCGTCCACACCCTCGTACCAGTCCGGCCGGGTCGTGCCGTCCCAACCCGCGTGAGTCGGGGCGAGCACGGTGTACGTGTCGGCGAAGCGGTCCACGACCGGTTGGACCGAGCGCCGTCCCGGTCCGCCGTGCAGTGCCAGCAGTGCAGTGGTCATGACCCGAGCCTAACGAACATGTTCGTTCCGAACAAGTTCGCCCACCCTCAGCGCATCGTCGAATGTCACACGAGCGTCGTGCGCATGTGCCAACACGGGGCGGGCGACTCTTACGTGGTGCTTACGCTGGACCGGACGTGCGTCACAGGCGGAACCAAAACCGGCCTGACCGGTGTTGGACACACCGGGGGGACGGACAGAGAGGGAGCGATGAGCAACACGACCGAGACCGCGGTGCTGGCCGGCGGCTGCTTCTGGGGCATGCAGGACCTGATCCGGCGGCAGCCCGGCGTGCTGTCCACCCGGGTCGGCTACACCGGCGGCGAGACGCCCAACGCCACCTACCGCAACCACGGGACCCACGCGGAGGGCGTCGAGATCGTCTTCGACCCGACCGCCACCAGCTATCGGGACCTGCTGGAGTTCTTCTTCCAGGTGCACGACCCGAGCACGAAGAACCGGCAGGGCAACGACATCGGCCTGAGCTACCGGTCGGCGATCTACTACACCACCGACGAGCAGCGGCGCGTCGCCGAGGACACCATCGCCGACGTGGACGCGTCGGGCCTGTGGCCGGGCAAGGTGGTCACCGAGGTCGAGCCGGCCGGCGACTTCTGGGAGGCCGAGCCGGAGCACCAGGACTACCTGCTGCGCTACCCCAACGGCTACACCTGCCACTTCGTCCGCCCGGGCTGGAAGCTGCCCAAGCGGGCCGAGTCCACCCAGAGTTGATCAAGCGGTCGCCGCCCCGGCGCGGGGCGGCGCCGTCATCGCGGCGCGGGCCCTCGGGCCCGCGCCTTTTTCGGTCCGCACACAGCCCGAATGTCACCCGAAAGTGGCGATAATCCGGTGTAGAGCCAGGTGGTGGGCCCGGCCGCACGGGCCGCAGGCACACCGGGCGTCTCACCGACCCCGGGGCCGAAGGTCGCCCAGCCGAGGGGTAACTCCCTCGGACGGGCGAGGGGCTCTGACGCCCCGTGATTGCCCATTCACACGAACTAGCTCTGTCCGCCACCGGTGAACACGACTTAGACTTGTGCCGAAATTTGCAGATGTGCCCATGCAGAATTATCGGCCGCCATCTCGAACAGTCCGTCGACACCATGTCGCACGGACGAGGGAGGGGCTTTATCGTGTTCACGTTGGAGTGGTTAGCAGACACAACAGGCCATCACGACCATGTTCTCGTCGGACTGAGTCCGCAGAACGGCCGATACAAGCCGGAATACATCAGGAACCTGATTTTCTGGCTACGCCCTCGGTTCAGATCCATCGACGTGGTCATTCCTGGATTCGAGGCGGCGTACACCCTGGTGGCCGCCGGCCACCCGCCGGCGCAGGCCGTGCACCGGGCCCGCCGAGCCTACCGCCAGCTCCACAATCCCGCCGTCCGTGCCCTGGCCGAGCTGGGCGTTCCCGACCCGGCGCGGCACGTGACCAGCTGGACCCGGCTGCACGCCAATGCGGCCTACCGGGCATCGCTGAGCCGCTCCCGCAAGGCCTATCTGGTCGACCGGCGCATTCGCGCCGCCTGCCGCGCGATGACCGCCGAGGTGGTCGGCAACACGGTCGACGGCCGTTCGGTCACACCCTGCGATATCGACATCGCGGTTCGCTACGTCATTGCCGAAATCCCGCTGCTCACCGACGGTCCCAGCCTCTTCGAGGCGGATCGCAGCGTTTTCGTGTACCACCGTCCCACTCCACTGGTGGCGGCCATCGCGGACGGCGGTTCCATTCTACGCGCGGCGCCCGGTCAGTCATGGGCGGTCGTCGGCCAGCAGGAGGCAAATCATGGCGAACACGATCGAACCACAACTCCCACTGCGATACCCGTTCCCGCTCGGTGACGACGGCGCACTGCCGCCGCTGACCGCATGGGCGCAGCGGGCCAGACCGGTGTGCCCGGTGCGGCTGCCCAGCGGCATCACCGCGTGGATGATGACGCGCAAGGACGACGTGGCCCGGATGCTGGCCGACAACCGGTTCAGCCGGGACCTGGCCGGCCCCGGCTCGCCGCGCATGGTCGGCGAGGACCTCACCTCGGTCGACGACGCGATCTTCAACCTGGACCCGCCGCGGCACGGCCGGGTGCGGCAGGTGCTCAGCAGCTGGTTCACCCGCCGCGCCGTGCAACGCCACCGCCCGCTGATCGCCCGGCACGCAGGTCGGCTGCTGGACGCCATGGCCGACGGCCCGAACCCGGTGGACCTCATCGAGGCGTACACGGCCGCCCTGCCACTGGACGCGATGGGCGAGCTGATGGGCGTGCCGCCGGAGCTGGCCGAGGAGTGCCGGCGGGTGTACCCGATGAGCCTCGACCTGTCCTCCACACCGGACGCCGTCGAGCGGGAGACCGACGCCGCCAAGCGCTTCATCGCCAAGCTGGTGGCCGCGCGGCGGGCCGACCCGCTGCCCGACACGCCCGTGCACGCCCTGCTGGAGGCCTGCCGGCAAGGCCTGATCACCGAGTCGGAGATGTTCGGCACGGTGTTCCTGATCTTCGTCACCTCCTTCGACCCGCTGGTCGCCCCGCTGACCACCGGTCCGATGATCCTCATGTTGCACCGCAAGCAACTCGACGAATGCCTGGCCGACTCCACGTTGTGGCCCAAGGCGGTCGAGGAGGTGCTGCGCTACTTCCACAACGGCGGCCTGGGTTTCCCGCGCATCGCCCGGGAGGACGTGGACTTCGACGGCACGGTGATCCGGCGCGGCGACGCGGTGGTGGTGCCGATGCAGGCGGTCACCTGGGATCCCCGGCACTACCGCAACCCGGCGCGGTTCAACATCCATCGGGCCACCGACGGCTCGGCCACCTTCGGCGCCGGACCGCACTACTGCCTCGGCTCGCAGCTGGCCCGGATCGTGTTGCAGGAGGCCATCTCCGCGCTGTTCCGGCGGTTCCCGACGCTGGATCTGGCGGTCAGCCAGCGCGAGCTGCCGTGGGACCCGAACCGCATGTTCACCCGCCCGATGCAGCTGCCGGTGACCTGGTGAGGAGCACCATGACCGCAAGCCAGTTCGAAGAGTTGGCCCACCTGTACGAAAAGAGCTTCGAGGTGTGGCCGTACCGGCGGGACGTTGAGCAGTATTCGGTGCTCCAGGCGCTGGGCGACGTGACCGGCCTGGCGGCGCTGGACCTGGGCTGCGGCTCCGGCGGCTACACCCGCCTGCTGGCCGCGCACGGCGCGAAGCCGGTGGTCGGCCTGGACGGTGCCGCCGGGATGATCGACCACGCCTGGCGGCGCGAGGCGGAGGACCCCTGCGGGGCGAGCTTCGTGCTGCACGACGCGGCCGAGCCGATGGCCGGCGCGTTCGACGTGGTGCTGGCCGTGCACCTGCTGCCGTACGCCGAGACCTTCGACGCCCTGGTCGCGATGTGCGCCTCGGCCCGGTCGGCGCTGACCGGCCCGGGAAAGCGATTCGTGACGGTGACCATCAATCCCGGTTTCGCCCGAGAACCTGGTTACTACCGCCGGTACGGATTCGACTTGATAGCCCCTTCGGATGAACTTCACGACGGTGATCCGATTCGCCTGCACAGCGAGTTCGGCGGCGGCACGATCGACGTCACGCCGCACTACTGGTCCCGGGCCACCCAGGAACGTGCCCTGCTCCAGGCCGGATTCCGGGCCGTCACCTGGTGGGATCCGGTCTGCTCCCCCACCGCCGATGTAGTCCACTTCAGCGAATATCTGCGCCAACCCCCGACCCTCGTTGTCACGGCGACCACATGAGGCTGTACTACTATTCCCGCGGCGAAAAGGGGGCGTCCGCCGAAAGTGCGTTGAACGGGAGGCCATGCTCGTGCACGAATCCGCGTGGATGCCCACGGGGCTCGATCCCGAAGTGCCCAGCGCCGCCCGGGTGTACGACTACTTCCTCGGCGGCTACCACAACCTGGCCGTCGACCGGGAGTTCGCGCACCGCGCCCAGGAGACGATGCCGGACCTGCCGCAGATCCTGCGCACCTCGCGCCGCTTCCTGCGGCGGGCCGTGCGCTACCTGCTCGACCAGGGCATCACCCAGTTCCTCGACCTCGGCTCGGGCATTCCCACCGCCGGCAACGTGCACGAGATCGCCCAGGAGGCGGTGCCGCACGCGCGGGTCGTGTACGTGGACCGGGACTCCGTGGCCATGGCGCACTCGGCGCTGATGCTGGAGCACAACGACAACGCCGCCGCGCTGCGGGCCGACCTGCGCCATCCCCGGGACGTGCTGCGCAACGACGTCGTGCTGAACATGCTCGACCTGAAACGGCCGGTGGCCGTGCTGATGTCGGCGGTGCTGCATTTCGTCGAGGACGACACCGAGGCGCAGTCCATCGTCGCCGGCTACCGCAACGCACTGGTCCCCGGCAGCTACCTGGTGATCTCCCAGGGCACCCAGGACTCCGCCGGGGAGCAGGGCGAGCAGGTGATCAGGTTGTACGACCAGACCGACAGCCCGTTCACGGCCCGCAGCCGCGACCGGTTCGAACGGCTGTTCAAGGGACTGGACCTGGTCGACCCGGGCGTGGTGTACGTGCCGGAGTGGCGGCCGGAGTCGCCGGAGGACGTCGACGAGCATCCGGAGCGCAGCTGCGCCTACGGCGCCATCGGGTGCAAGCCGCTCTACTGATCAAGCCGTAGCATCTGTCCATGGTGACCCGCGAGAACCAACTGGGTGAGTTCCTGCGCTCCAGCCGGGCCCGGCTGGAGCCGGGCGAGGCCGGCTTGCCCGGCGACCTCACCACGCGTCGGGTGGCCGGGCTGCGGCGCGAGGAGGTCGCGGTGCTGTCCGGGGTCAGCGCCGATTACTACACCCGGCTGGAGCAAGGGCGGGAACGGAATCCGTCGTCGCAGGTCGTCGGCGCGCTGGCGCGGGCCCTCCAGCTGAGCCCCGACGCCCGCGATCACCTGCTCCGGCTGGCCGGGCTGCATCCCGGGGTGCTGGACGTGCCGCCGCTCCAGGTCGATCCGTCGCTGCTCCAGCTGTTGGACGCCTTCCCGCGGGCCGCCGCGTACGTGCTCGGGCCGGCCTTCGACGTGCTGGCCGCGAACCGGGTCGCCACCGCGCTGCTGTCCCCGTTCGGCGACGAGCGCAACATGCCGCGGATCCTGTTCACGCATCCGGCCGCCCGCGTGGTGTTCGTCGAATGGCCCCTGGTGGCCGGCGCCACCGTGCGCGCCTTGCGCCTCAACGCCGGGCTTTTCCCCGCGGATCCCCGGATTTCCGCCGTGGTCGCCGAGTTGTCCGCCGCGTCGGCCGAGTTCCGCGCACTGTGGGACGACCACACCGTCGGCGGGTTGACGCGGGCGTACAAGGTGTTCGTGCATCCGGGGGTAGGGCGAGTGGAGCTCACGTACCAGACCTTCGACGTCAAGGACACGCCCGGCCAGCAGCTGTTGGTCGGCACCGCCGAGAGCCTGGCCGGCCAGGACGCCATCGACCAGCTGGCAGCACTGGCCACCGCATAGGTGCGCCGCGACGAAGGTGACGGAACACGCGGCCGCGGTTGACAAGCAGCCACGCCCCACCGACGATAACTGACTGATCAGCCAGTTATCTCACCTTTCTGGGGCGCCGATGCAGCTGGGTGTGTTCCGCGATCCCGCCTCGGTGGCGGTGGTCGGCGCGTCGGAGAACCGGTCCAAGTGGGGCTACTGGCTGGCATCGGGGGCGTTGACCGGGGGCCATCGACGCCGGATCGAGCTGGTCAACCGGCGCGGCGGCGTCGTCTGTGGACGGCGGTGCGCCACCGGTCTGTCCCAATTGGACGAAGCGCCGGAGCTGGTGGCGTTGTGCGTGCCGGCGGCACAGGTGCCGGCTGTCGTGGCCGAGGGGCTTTCGCTGGGTGTCAAGGGATTCCTCGGCATCACGGCCGGCGTGCCGGACGAACCGGCGCTGGCCATGATGATCCGTGCCGGCGGCGCGCGGTTGGTCGGGGCCAACAGCCTCGGCATCGTCGACACGGCCACGGATCTGCTCCTGGCCTGGGGCAGCTTCACGCCGGGCCCGCTGGCGATCGTGTCGCAGAGCGGGCAGGTCGGCTCGGAACTGGCCCTGCTCGG
>DATJJB010000765.1:0-7862 GCA_035492655.1 Kutzneria sp.
TGCAAGGTCAGTCACTGACCGCGCCGCCGGTGATGTTGAGCGAGGTGGCGGTCATCGAGGCGGCCAGGTCCGACGCGGCGAACACGGCGACGTTGCCGACGTCGGCGAAGGTGGCGGCGCGCTTGAGCATCGTCTTGGCGACGATCGAGTCGGTGATGCCGTGGCGGGCGTCCAGCTCGGCGGGGATGCCTTCGGGGATGCCGCCGGTGTGCAGGCCGAGGACCCGGATGCCGTGCCGGCCGAGTTCGGCGGCGAGCTGGCGGCGCAGGAAGTCGACGGCGTTGAGGGCGACCTGGAGCCCGCCGATCGAGTAGTCGCGCATCGGCTCGCCGCCGCCGTCACCGCCGAACGTGAGGATCACGCCGGAGCGCTGGCGGATCATGTGCCGGGCGGCGGCGCGGGCGGTGAGGAAGGTGGACCGCACGGCGGTGCGGATCGGCCGCTCGAAGTCCTCCAGCGCCATCTCGACCAGGGGAGTGCCCTGGTGGTCGGCGATGTCGATCACGCAGACCGAGATGTCGACGCTGCCGTCGCGGGCCGCCACGGCGTCGGCGTGCGCGGTGACGGCGTCCTCGTCGAGGGCGTCGACCACGGCCGGTTCGGCCTGGCCGCCGTCGGCGCGGATCCGGTCGGCGAGGGCGTCCAGTGTCTTGGCCGTACGGCCCGTGACGTGCACCTTCGCGCCGGCGCGGGCGAAGGCGGTGGACATCGCGGCGCCGATTCCGCCGGCGGCCCCGTAGACGATCGCGTTCTTGCCGTTGAGCAGCATGGGGTTTCCTCAGAGTCGGGTGAGCCAGTCCTGCCAGCGACGGCGTTCCGCCGCGGCCCTGGCGTGGGCGTCGGGGCCGTAGAGGCGGCCGGTCACGTTGACCGACAGCGTGACCGCGTCCATCGAGAAACAGGAGACGGCGAACATCCCCGAGGTCGTGCGGAGCAGCGTGAACGACGGGCCCCGATGCTCGATCACGCCGTCGACCGGCAGGTTCGTGAGGTCGGCACGCTCGACCGGCTTGATCAGGTCGATGGCGACGGATGGTTGGCCGGCGAAGTGGGTGGCGTAGCAGCGCAGGACCTGGAGGGTCATGCCCCAGCCCTTGCTGGCCTGTTCGGCGATGTCGTCCCAGCCCTCGCCCTCGACACGCAGGCTGCTGACCACCCGTACGACGCAGCTGCCCTGGTCGCGGGCGGTCACGATGATCTCGGTGGCGAAGCTCGGGTCCTCGTAGGCGAAGCGGTGCGGCGGGTCCCACGCGGTCACGGTCGCTTCGGCGTCCGGCGCGAACGGCTCCCGGTGGAAGCGAGCCGTGTCGCCGTCGACGTCCACCTGGAACGACCAGGCCCCGCTGTCGGTGGTGATCGCTGCCCAGACCTGCTCGGGGCTGGCCGGGATCTCGATGCTCTCCTCGTTCATGGCCTGGGGTGCACGCCGATGACGACCCGCTGCCAGCGGCCGTCCGGAGTCTGCTCGTCGTGGTACTTCGCGGCGACGCGGGAGACCGCCGCGGTGAGCTCGTCGGCGAACGCCGCGCGGTCGGCCGGGCTGGCGAAGCGGATCTCGGTGTCGAGGGCGAACACCGGCACCGCCTTGCCCGCGGCGGCCGCCCGCCCGGCGAGTCGGCCCACTTCACGGACCATGCGGGCGGCCAGCGCGATCAGGTACGCCGCCGATCGCGGGTTCGCCCTGGTCGGCGCGCCCAACGGCGCCGGCGCGATCACGAAGCCGGCCGCCGACGCCACCAGCAGCCGCTCGGTCAGGCCGCCCCAGGTGCGCGTCTCGGCCACCTCGACCAGGCCGTGCGCTTCGAGCTGTTTGAGGTGGTAGTTCACCTTCTGCCTGGTCAGGCCGACCCTGGCGGCCAACGTCGCGGCCGACGCCGGCTCCCGCAGCTCCGTCAGCAGCCGGGCCCGCATCGGGTCCAGCGCCGCTACGGCCGCCGCCGGCTCGGCGATCACCTCCACGTCCCGCATGGCCCCAGTCCACCCTTGACAAATATTTTTGTCAAGGCCCGTATTCCGGTTGCCGGGACCCATCGCCGCTGGTTAGACCTACCTCTGTGCTGATCCGCCGTGAAACGCCCGCCGACATCGACGCCATCCGTGCCGTCACCGCCGCCGCCTTCGCCCCGTCCACCGCCGAGGACCGCCTCGTCGACGAGCTGCGGGCCGATCCAGGCTGGCTACCTGCGCTTTCTCTGGTCGCCGTGGACTCCTCCGACGCCGTCATCGGCCACGTACTGGCCACCCGCGCCCATGTCGACGCCGCCCCCGTGCTCGGTCTCGGACCGCTCAGCGTCCATCCGGACCACCACACCCGTGGTGTCGGCAGCGCCCTCATGCACGCCGCCCTGGGCGCAGCCGACGCCTTGGACGAGCCACTCGTCGCCCTGCTCGGCAATCCCGCCTACTACCACCGCTTCGGTTTCCATCTCAGCGACCAGATCGGCATCCTCCCGCCCGTCGCCGCCTGGCAACCGCACTTCCAGGTCCGCACCCTCGCCGCCTACACCCCGGCTATCCGGGGCGGCTTCACCTACGCGGAGCCGTTCTCCCGGGTCTGACCACGCCCAGGGCCGCTAGCCGGGTAGAAAGGACGTGCAGATCAACTTTGGGGGGATGTATGGAGCGGCGAATCCTGTCCGACGGCGGCTCCGGGCTCGGTGTGAGCGCGCTGTGCCTGGGCACCATGTACTTCGGCACGACCGTCGACGAGCGGGCGGCGTTCGCCGTGCTCGACCGGTTCGTCGAAGTCGGCGGCACGTTCATCGACACCGCCAACACCTACTCGTTCTGGGTGCCCGGCGGGACCGGCGTGGAGAGCGAGGCCCTGCTCGGCCGCTGGCTGGCGTCCCGTGGAAACCGGGACCAGGTCGTGTTGGCCAGCAAGGTCGGCGGGCTGCCCGTCCCGCTCGGCGCGGCCTGGCCCGAGAACGCCGAGGGCCTGTCGGAGCAGGTCGTCCGAACCCAGATCGCCGGCAGCATGCGACGGCTGGGCACCGATCACCTCGATGTCTACTACGCCCACATCGAGGACCGTCGCACGCCCCTGGACGACACCGTGGCCACCTTCGCCTCGCTGGTCACCGACGGGCTGGTCCGCGTCATCGGCTGCAGCAACCATCCCGCTTGGCGGGTCGCCGCCGCCCGTGAGATCGCCCGCGCCGCCGGCCTGCCCGGCTTCAGCTGCGTCCAGCAGCGCCAGACCTACCTTCGGCCCCGCCCCGGCGCCGACTTCGGCGCCAACCCGCACCTCAGCGACGAGTTGCTCGACTACGCCCGTACCGACCGCGACCTCACCGTGCTCGGCTACTCCGTGCTGCTCTCCGGCGCCTACACCCGTCCCGACCGTGCCTTGCCCGAGCAGTACGACCATCCCGACAGCCAGCGCCGCCTCGCCGTGCTCGCCGAGGTCGCCAAGGAGCTCGACGCCACGCCCAACCAGGTCGTCCTCGCCTGGCTGCTGCGCTCCGACCCTCCCGTGCTGCCCGTGCTCGGTGTCAGTTCCGTCGCCCAACTCGACGAGTGCCTCGGTGCCCTCGATCTCCAGCTGGACGACGAGCTCCAGCACCGTCTGGACGCGGCCGGCTAGCAGCCAGGCGGCCAACGCCTCCAGGTAGCACGGGACGGTGAGGTTCTCCCAGTTCGGCGGCGGACGGGCAGCTGGTTTAGATGCCGGCCAAGGAAAGTGCCTCCGGGCGGGACAGGGAGAGGCCGCGGCGGTAGGCGGCGTCGAAGGCGTCGCCGATGAGGTCGCGGGCGGCGGCGATGGTGCGGGCGACTTCGGTGTCGCCGACGAGCTCGGTGCCGCGGACGACGACGGAGGCGCCGAGCAGGAGGGCGGCCTGGGTGCCGTCGCCCTCGAGGACGGCGAGGGAGGCGAGGCCCTCGGCGATGTCGGCGGCGACGAGGTGCAGGCCGGCGGCGGAGGAACGGACCTGCTCGTGGAGTGCGCGGACACGGGCGGGGTCGGTGGCGAGGTGGGCGAGCCCGACGAGCACGGCGGAGCGAACGCCGGAAGCGCCGACGGTGTCGGCGCGGGAGCCGGCGAGGGCGAGCTCGTAGAAGCGCTGGGCGTCGGCCCGCCGGCCCTGGAGACGGGCGATGTCGCCGAGACCCCGCTGAGCATTGGCGATGGTCTCGGGAATGCCGGTACGACGGGCGAGCACCTCGGCGCGCAGGTAGTCCTGCTGCGCCCCGGCAAGATCACCGGAGTGCAGCAGCCGGGAAGCGCGACGGCACGTCAGGTCGGCGAGATCCTCCATGCCCTCCAGCTCGGCGGTCAGCGAGATGGCCTCGTCGGTCAGCCGCAGCGCCTCGTCGAACTCGCCCCGCCAGTGCGCGAGCATGGCCAAGGCGTCCACGGCGTTGGACATACCCCACCGGTCGCCGACGGCCCGATAAATGACGAGTGCCTGCTCAAAACCGGAGCGGGCCATCACGATGTCGCCGGTGAACAGGCCGTTCCACCCGGCGGAGAAGTGCCGCAGCCCTTGCAGCCAGCCCGAGGAGTCGAAGTAGCTCTCGGACGGCCGGTCGTCGGGCACGTCCAGCGGCCCGGCGGTCAGCGCCCACAGCACCACGAGGTACGGCAGCCGAGGCGGCTCGGCCTGGGCGAACACGATGGCCCGCGCGGCGGCGAGATGCGGCAGCAGCCACGGCGTCTCGGCCCCGTGCACGATGGCGGCGTTGAGCACGCAGAGCACGTACTCCTCGGACAGCCCGTCCGGCGGCGTGGTGCCGATCTTGCCGAGCAGCTCGGTGGCGATGGGCGCGACCTCGGCCCGCAGCCCGCGCAGATACCAGTACGACGCGAGTTCGCCGGCCAGCAGCAGCGCGGTGTCGGGCGCGGTCTGCACGGCCCGGCGCAGCGCGGCGAGGATGTTGGCGTGCTCGGTGTTGAGCAGCGCGATCCACCCCAGCTGCTCGGACCCGCGAAGGTGCGGTTCGGCGGTCTGCACGAGCTCAAGGAAGTACGCCAGGTGCGCGTCACGAACGGTGTCGGCCTCGCCGGCGTCGACGAGGTGCCCGGCGCAGAAGGCACGGATGGTCTCGAGCATGCGGTAGCGCCCGTCGGCGACCTCGATGAGCGACTTGTCGACGAGATCGGCCAGCAGCTCGATGGTGTCGGGCAGCGCGCACACGCGTTCGGCGGCGGCCAGGCTGGCGCCGCCGGTGAACACGGTCAGCCGCCGCGCGACCGCCTGTTCGGAAGGGCTGAGCAGGTCCCAACTCCAGTCGACGACGGCGTGCAGCGTCTGGTGCCGGTGCGCCTTCGTGCGGTCGCCCCGCGACAGCAGCTGGAACCGGTCGTCGAGCCGCGCGGCGATGTCGGCCAGCGACAGCGTGCGCAGGCGCGCGGCGGCGAGCTCGATGGCCAACGGCAGCCCGTCCAGACCGGCGCAGATCCGGTCGACCAGCTCGGGGTCGGCGACGAAGTCCCGCTGCACGGCCAAAGCCCGGTCGGTGAACAGCGTGCGGGCGGCGTCCGGGGTGAGCCGGCTGAGCGGATGCAGCGTCTCGCCGGTGATGCCCAGCGCCTCACGGCTGGTTGCCAGCACGCGCAGCCGGGGGCAGGCGGCCAGCAGTTCGTGTACGAGCAATGCGATGTCGGCGATGACGTGCTCGCAGTTGTCCACGAGCAGCAGCACGGGCCGATCGGCCAGCGCCGTGGTCAACCGGTCGACGATGTCACCGGTCGCGGCGGCGGAGAACCCGCCGGCGTCACGCAACCCCAGCGCGGCGACGACGGCGTGCGCTACCTGGTCGTCCTCGGCCAGCGCGGCCAGGTCGACGAAGCAGATCTCACCGTCCAGCGTGCCGGCGGCCTCCACGGCCAGCCGAGTCTTGCCGGCACCGCCGGGCCCCAACAACGTCACCAACCGGGACGTGCCGAGCAGCGCGGCGACGTAGTCGCGTTCCTCGGCGCGCCCGACGAAGCTGGTCAGCTGCGCCGGCAGCGCCCGCCGACGCGTCTTCGGGCCCTGCGAACGCAGCACGGCCATGTGCGTCTCGGCGAGCTCGGGCGACGGGTCGGCGCCGAGCTCGTCGGCCAGCAGCGTGCGGGCCTCCTCGAACACCTCCAGCGCCTCGGCCTGCCGTCCGGCGGCGTACAGGGCCCGCATGAGCAGCGCCCGCGGCCGTTCCCGCAGCGGGCTGCGGGTGATGGCCTGCCGTAGCTCGGCGATCAGGCCGGGGTTGTCGCCGGCGGCCAGCTCGGCCTCGAACAGGTCCTCGGTGGCGGTCATCCGCAGCTCTTCGAGCCGGGTCGACTCGGCCTCAGCCAGCGGCGCGTCGCTCAACGCCGGGCCACGCCACAGCTGCAACGCCTCGCGCAGCAGCTTGGCCGAACGGGCGTGGTCGCCGCCGGCCAGCGCGTGCCGGCCGTCGGCGGCCAGCCGCGCGAACACGTGGGCGTCGATCTCCACCCAGTTCACCGACAACCGGTAGCCGGTCGGGAGGGACTCGATCTCGCCGGGCAGCGCGCGGCGCAGCCGGGACACCTGAGCCTGCAACGCGTTGGTGGCGTTGGCCGGTGGCTCCTCCCCGTACAGGCCGTCGATGAGCCGCTCGGTGGTGACGATCTGGCCGGCGTCCAACAGCAGCAGCGTCAGCAACGTCCGCACCCGCGGTCCACCGACGGAGACCTCGTCCCCGTCGGCGGACCACATCAGGGTTGAGCCGAGCACACCGAACCGCATTGATCCATTATTCAGGCCACCGAGATGGCGAAAACATGCATGGCCCCCTGGTCGGTCGACGCCGGCAATGTCACACTGCGCACCTGCTTGCCTGCGGTGAGTGACGCGGGCGTGGTGGCGAACAGGTAGGTGCGCAGGCTGGAGCCGTCGGCGGCGTTCCAGTGGGCGATGCTGGCCGCGATGGTGTTGCCGGACTGGGCCGTGCCGACGGCCCAGTCGGTCATGGTGATCGACACCGTCGAGGTGCTGCCGTCGGTGTACGTGACGGTCGCGGTGCCGGTGGCCGGCCCGTTGCTGGCGCTGCCGAGGAACGAGATCCGGCTGGCCGAGCGGCCGCCCAGGTCGATCACCTGCCCGTTGACCAGCCAGTTGTCCGGCTTGCCGGCCGCGGCCGACGGCCAGGTGAAGCTCATCCCGTTGGCGCTGACCGTGCCGCCGGGGTTGATGCCGGCCGCCGACAGGGCCTGCACGGAGTAGCTGTGTCCGGACGAGTCGAGGTTGGCGGTGGTGGCGGCCCCGTCGTTGGAGGCGCCGATGTTGTTGAAGCCGTTCTGGCCGTCGGAGAACGACGGCGGGGCGTCACCGGCGCCGGTGCCCCAGGACGTGGGCGAGCCGGTGAGGGTGACGTCGACGGTCCCGCCGTTGGCCACGAACGACTCCGGCAGCCAGGTCCGCGACTGCCCGACCCCGTTGACGGCCAGCGCCGACACGTACTGGTTGCTGGCCGACGACGCGGGCGCGTTCACGGTGATCACGCGGCCGTTGTCGCGGCTGATCACGGCCTGGGTGAAGATCGGGCTGGCCAGCACCAGTTCGGCCCGGCCGGTGACCGACGGATACAGGCCCAGCGCGCCCCATACGTAGCTGGCGGACAACTCGCCGAGGTCGTCGTTGCCCTGCAACCCGTTGGGGGCGTTGGTGAACAGACTCGACAGCACCCGGCGGACCAGGGCCTGCGTCTTGCTCGGCGCGCCGACCCAGTTGTACAGGTAGGGCGTGCCGATGGTCGGCTCGTTGGTCAGCCACGCGTACGCCCCGTTGACCACGCCGGCGTTGAGCTGGCTGAAGAAGGTGTCCAGCCGGCTGGACACGGTCGCGTTGCCGCCCATCTTGGCCACCAGCGCGGCGACGTTCTGCGGCACCATCCAGCTGTACTGGGTGCCGGTG
>DATJJB010000766.1:0-2768 GCA_035492655.1 Kutzneria sp.
TGCCCAGTGCCACCAGCTCGACCACGATCACGATGGCCAGCGACTCCACCGCCAGCAGGCCGAGCAGCACGACCAGCTGCAACGCCCCCGCCAGCCATACCGGCGAGCCGCCGAGCAGCATGCCGACAAATGCCCCCGGAAGGGTGACCAGGCCGACCGTCCGAGTCTGGTCCAGCGCCGGCAGCAGGGCATCGGCAGCCGGCTTGCGGACCAGCTCCCTGATCGCCACCGGCTCGGTGAACCCCAAGGCCAGCGCCGCCTCGTACTCCCCGTGCCGCTGCTTGAGCGTGTCCAGCACGCGGCGTACGGACAGGGTCGTCGCCGTCATGCCGCCGCCGATCAGGATGCCGCCCATCGGCACCAGCGCGATGCCCGTCGGCGGCAGCAGGCCGGTGCCGAGCAGCAGCGCCAGCGCCGGGATCACCCCGGCCACGATCGCCAGTCCCACCCAGACGCCCCGCCAGCCGACGCCCGTACGGGCCGCCGAGGTCGCCGTCGCGACGGTGGCCATGAGCAGCAGGAACGCCCCCGTCAGGCCGAGCGAGGCCAGCACCGCCGTGATCACCGCGGAGACGACGGCCAGCTGGAGCACCGCCCTGAGCGCCGCGAACACCACCGGCCACGGCGGCATCAGCCGCCCGGCCCACACCACGACCGCCGCCGCCACCGTGAACACCAGGCACACGACCGCCAGCGGCACCCACCCCACCGACCCCGAGATCACACCCCCATCTTCTGTTCGGAAGGGACCATTCCTCCACTCGGAGTGGAGGAATGGTCCCTTCCGAACTTCATCAGGTGGGGTCGGGGACGGTGCGGCGGTGGAGGAGGGAGCGGAGGGGGATGTCGGCGCGGCGCATGAGGATGAGGGCACAGGCGGCCGTGGCCAGCACGGACACGATGCCGCCGGCGATGAACGGGGCCCGGCCGCCGAAGGCGTCGGCCACCCAGCCGGTCAACGGTGCGCCGATCGGGTTGCCGCCCAGGAAGACCAGCATGTACAGGCCCATCACGCGGCCCCGCATCTGCGGCGACACCGACAGCTGCACGGTGCTGTTGGCCGTGGTGGTGAAGGTCATCAGCGCCACGCCGATGGGGATCAGCATCAGCCCGAAGGCCAGGTACGTCGGCATCACGCCGAGGATGATCTCCAGCACGCCGAACACCAGCCCGCCGATGAACAGCATGCGCAGCCGGGGCCGGCCACGGGTGCTGCGGCGGGCGGCCATGGTCGCGCCGGCCAGCGTGCCGACGGCGAGCATGGTCGACAGCAGACCGTAGCCGGAGGCGTCCTGGTGGAAGACGTTGGCCGCGGCGACAGCCAGCGTGGTGAAGAAGGTCATGCCGAAGGTGCTGACCAGGAACACCAGGACCATCAGCATCACCAGGTCGGGGCGTCCGCGCACGTAGCGCAGGCCGGCCAGCAGCTGGCCCCGTTCGCGGGGCGCGGGCGTGCCGCGGTGCAGCCGGGTCGCGTCCATCAGCGCCAGGCCGGTCAGCACGCCGACGAAGCTGACGAAGTTGAGCACGAACACCCAGCCGGTGCCGATCAGCGTGATCAGCACGCCGGCGATGGCCGGGCCGACGATCCGGGCCAGGTTGAAGGTCATCGAGTTCAGCGCGACGGCGTTGGTGACCTGGGACTTGCCCACCATCTCGATCACGAACGACTGCCGGACCGGGGTCTCCACCGCGGAGAAGCAGCCGAGCACGAAGCAGAAGATGTACACCTGCCACAGCTGCGCCACGCCGGTGACGTCCAGCAGGCCAAGGCCGAGGGCACAGACGCCCATCGAGGCCTGCAACAGCATCAGGAGCTTGCGCTTGTCCATCCGGTCGGCCAGCACGCCGGCCCACAACGACAGGAAGAGCGTCGGTAAGAACTGGAGCGCGGCGGCGATGCCCAGCGCGACCGGGTCCTTGCCCGACAGCTCCAGGACCAGCCAGTCCTGGGCGACGCGCTGCATCCAGGTGCCGATCAGCGAGACGATCTGCCCGCTGGCGAAGAGCCGGTAGTTGCGTTCACGCAGCGAACCGAACATTCCGGTCGTGCGCGGGGTTTCCGTGGTGTGCTTGTGTTCTGTTCCGGTGCTCCCCGCGTATGCCGGCACGTCGTCCGCCGCCCCCTTACTGGCCCGCCATCCGGTCGATGATCTCGGCCGCCTTGGCGAGCAGCTCGCGATCGTCGTCGTCCAATTCCGCGAGCCGCGAGTCCAGCCAGGCTTCCCTGGCCGACACCTCGGCTCGCAGATAGGCGGTGCCCGGTTCGGTCAGCTCGACGATGGCCTGCCGGCCGTCGGTGGGGTGCGGGCGCCGGGACACGAAGCCGTAGTCCTCGAGCGCCGCGATCACCCTGGTCATCGACGGGGGCTGGACACCCTCCTTCGCCGCCAGCTCGCCCGGGGTCAGCGGCCCGCACTTGCGCAGCGCGGACAGGGCCGAGACCTGGGTCAGCGTGACCGACGAATTGGTGCGCTGGGCCCGTAGCCGACGGTTGAGCCGCACCACGGCCAGCCGCAACCGGCTGGCCAGCGACGGCTCGGACGACTCGGGATCCGCCATGTAGTTAGCATACCTCACTAACTACCGGCCAAGGCCGACTCGATCGGGCCTACCGCGAAGTACGCGACGAACGCCACAGCCACCACCCACATCAGCGGGTGCACCTTGCGGGCCCCGCCGGTGGCCACCGCCAGCAGCACGTAGCTGATGAAGCCGGCGCCGATGCCGTTGGCGATGGAGTACGTGAACGGCATCACCACGATGGT
>DATJJB010000767.1:0-5100 GCA_035492655.1 Kutzneria sp.
GACCATGGCGAACTCGGTCCGCACGCCCTCAAGCCCGTTGATCTTGTCGATGGCCGGGCCGGAGACATGCCCCCGGCCTTCCAGCTCGAACCCGAGATCGACGAAAAACGCGATCACGGCGTCGAGATCCTCGACGACAACGCCGATGTGGTCGAAACGCAGCATGAACGGATCCTCCCTCAGTGGGCCGCCGCGCCGAACCACCGAGACAGCTGCTCGATCAGCGCCTGCTGGTCCTCACCGACCCACGCCACGTGCCCATCGGGCCGCAGCAGCGCAGCGGGCACGTCCAGCTCCTCGCTGACGTCCACGACATGGTCCACGCGACCCGTCCAGCCCTCCACCGACAGCCGACCGGTCTGGTCGAGCAGCAGCCCACGACCGGCGTGCATGAGCTCGTACAGCCGCCCCCGCTTCAGCGCCACATCCCGGATTCGCCGCCCGACCAGGGGATTCTCGTCGCCGAAGTCGTAGCGGACGCTGATCGCGGTCACCTTGGAGATCAGGAACTCCCGCACGTTGTCGAAGTCCATCAGCTCGGACAGCACGTGCCGCACGGCCTGCGGCCCCGGCTCGACGGAGATCAGCTCCATCTGCGCCCGGGTGTTGATCAGGACGTCGGCGGCCACCGGATGCCGCTCGGCCTCGTAGGTGTCGAGCAGCCCGTCAGGAGCCCAGCCGGCGACCGTCGCGGCCAGCTTCCACCCCAGGTTGAACGAGTCCTGCACGCCCAGGTTGAGGCCCTGCCCGCCCAGCGGCGGATGGATGTGCGCGGCGTCGCCGGCCAGCAGCACCCGGCCCTCCCGGTAGCGCGAGGCCTGGCGGGTGGCGTCGCCGAACCGGGACAGCCAACGTGGCGAATGCACCCCGAAGTCCGTGCCGGCAGTGGCGATGAGCTGCTGGCGGAACTCCTCGAACGTCGGCGGCGTCGCCCGATCCTCGACCACGTCCGCGGCCGGCACGACCGCGCGCACCAGCCCACCGGCGATCGGCCCGATGCCGAACCGCTTCTGGGTCTTGCGGATCTCGGTCATCACGGCCAGCATCTCGTCGGCCGGCGCCGTCGCCTCCATCTCGGCGATCAGTGTGTCCACTCGGGACGGCTCGCCCACGAAATCGATGCCGACCAGCTTCCGCACCGTGCTGCGACCGCCGTCGCAGCCGACCAGAAACTGCGCCGTGAGCTCGCCGCCGTCGGTCTCCACGGCGATGTAAGACCCATGGTCGGTGAGACCTCTTACCTCGACGCCACGACGGACGTCCGCGCCGACCTCGATCGCCCATTCCTCCAGCAGTCGGTCGGTCACCGGCTGATGAATGCTCAGGACGTAGTTGTGCGCGGTGTCCAGCCGCACCCCGGCCGGCTTCTGGATGCCGGCGAAATATCCCCCGACCGGGTGCTTCGTGCCGGCCGCCAGGAACCGGTCCAGGATCCCGCGCTGGTCGAGCAGTTCGATGGTGCGGGCGTGGATGCCCAGCGACCGCACCACCTTCGTCGGCTCCGTGTCGCGCTCCAGCACGACCACGCGCAGGCCGTGCAGCCGCAGCTCGCCGGCCAGGGCCAGGCCCGTCGGCCCCGCGCCAACGATGATCACGTCGAACAAAGAGTCCCCCTGTTTGTGCTGGTCCGGGCTTCGGCGGCACATTCTGCGGCACCACGGGGGTCTTGCCGCAAGACCCCCGGTGCGCTATATGTTGAAGTGGAGGGGAGTGGCTTCCACCCCTTACCAGCCCCGGCATGGCAGACTCCTCCTTGATCAAGACGAGGGGAGTCGGGGCGTGACGCTGGCGCTGGTCGGGGAGGACAAGACCGCCCGCGAGCGTCTCCAGGAATTTCTCCGCATCTACGCCTCGGTCAACACGCGCCTCGCCTACGCCACGGACCTGGGCATCCCGCTGGAGTGGGTGCCGGGCTACGCGCCGCCGGACCCGAACCGCCGTCGGGGCCGCAAGCGGGCCGCGCCGACCGGGTTGGAATGGCTGAACTGGTGTGCCGGCAACGAGTTGCGGTTCGCCGACGTCAAGGTCGAGCACGTGGAGCGCTGGCTGGACGAGCTCACCACGGCGGGCTACAGCGATGCCACGCGCGGCCGGATGTTGTCGGCGGTGTCGGCGTTCTACGCCAAGTACCTGCTGCGGGAGGGCCTGGCCCAGCAGAACCCGGTGTCCCTTGTGGACCGACGAGCCCAGCACCTGAACAAGCCGGCCGGCACGCCGTCGACGACCAAACGCTGGTCGTTCCAGGCCTGCCGGGCCCTGCTGATGGCCGCCTACCTGCTCAAGGACCAGCGCCGGGACGGGCGGCGGGACCGGGCGATGATCGAGATCCTGATCGGCACCGGGGTGCGGGCGGACGAGCTCGTGGGCGTGAACCTGGACGACTACCGGCGGGCCGCGCCGCACGACATCGGGATCCTGCGCGTGCACGGCAAGGGCGGCAAGGACCGGGAAGTGGCACTGGCCCCGCCGGTGGCCGACGCGCTGGAGGACTACCTGCGCGAACGGACCGAGCCGGCGGTGCCGGCGCTGCCCGGCCAGGTCCGGGCCGGCGTCCGCCCGATCTTCGTGACCAGCACGGGAAAGCGCGTCCACACCTCGCACCTGCAAGCCGTGCTGACCAGGCTGTGCAAGGCGTTCACCGAATCGTCCAGCCCCGAGACGGAGTTCATCGCCACCCACCTCGGCCCGCTGCGCGACAGCATCCACCCGCACTCGGCCCGGCACTCCTACGCCACCCACGCCGTCGAACGGGGCGTGCCGCCGCGGCAGGTGCAGCGCGACCTGGGCCACGCGGTGCTGGCCACCACCGAGGGCTACCTGCACGACGAGGACAACGTCCGCAACTCCGCCGCGCACGAGTTGGCTCCGGCCCTGCACCGCGGCTGGCTGACTACGACCTCCTGAGCAGCGCGGCGATCCCCGCCGCCGCCAGCATGCCGGCCTGCACGTCCAGCAGGACGTCCAGGCCGACCGTGCCGACCAGGAAGCCGGCGACCAGCGTGCCGACGGTGGTCAGCCCGGCGAAGCCGGCGTACACGGCGGCCAGCACCCGGCCGGTCTGCTCGTCCGGCACCCGCAGCTGCACGGCGGTCAGTGCCGCCGACTGCGCCACCACCGCCGGCGCGCCGATCGCGGCGAAAAGCACCACGTAGAGCCAAAAAGCCACGGTCACGTGCGGCAGGTTCCAGATCAGCGCCGAACACAGGCCCAGGGTGAGAATGCCCAGCCCCATCATCCGCACCGCGCTGACCCGGTTGGCCACGGCCGCGATCAGCAGCCCGGCCCCGAGCCCGCCGACGGCCTGGATTCCGCGCAGCAGACCGACATCGGCGTCACCACCACGCAGCGGACCGGTCACGAACACCACGAACAGGACCAGGAACATGCCCTGCCCCAACGCGATCAACCCCAGCGACACACCGGTGGCCCGCAACGACGGGTCCCGGAACGCCCGCACCCCGTCCAGCCACCCGCCCGGCTCGGCCGGCTCGGCTTCCACATGCACGCCGAACCGTGGCACCAGCAGCAGCGCGGCCATCACCAGCGCGGCCAGGTAGCCGACAACCACCCAGGTCAGGCCCCACACGCCGAGCACAAGCCCGCCCAGCGCGCTGCCGGCCAACCGGGAGATGCTGCTGTTGAAGCCCATCAGGCCGTTGGCCGAGGCCAGCCGGTCCACACCGACCAGCGCCGGCACCAGGGCGTTGCGGGTCGGCTCGAACAGCGAGGCCAGCGCCGACTGCGCCACCATCACCACGTAGATCAGCGCCTGGTGGCTGCCGAACAGCAGCGGCACCGACACCGCCGCCTGGGCCAGGCAGACCACGTACAGCACCCGCCGGCGGTCGAACCGGTCGGCGACCACCCCGGCCACCGGGCTGACCAGCAGCATCGGCAGGATGCCGGTGACCATCACCAACGCCGTCGAGCCGGCGGAGCCGGTGGCCTGGTAGACGTACACCGGCAGGGCCACCTGGAGCATCCACTCCGCGGTCTCGGCGAACAGCCCGGACAGCCACAGCCGCACGAACGCCGGGTGGCGCGCCAGGGTCGTCATGACCGGCAATATGCCGGAGCGTCGTCGGGCCGTCACCACCGGGCGCGGGATACGGTGGGCCCGTGCCTGACACCATCACACTGCCCGAGTCGCTGCGTGCCCTGATCACCAGCGGGCCGATGGCCCACCTGAGCACGGTCAACGCCGACGGCAGCCCGCAGGTGTCGGTGATCTGGCTCGGCCTGGACGGGGACGACCTGGTCAGCGGCCACCAGCACGCCGGCGTGAAGATCCGCAACATGCAGCGGGACCCAAGGGTGGTGCTGTCCTTCGACGCGCCGCGGGTGCCGGGCACGTTCCTGGACGAGAACGCGGTGCTGCGCGCGCGGGCGGTCGTCGAGCCCACCGATCAGGCCTGGGACCTGCTGGACCGGCTGGCCAAGGTCTACGTGTCCCCGGACGCCACGTTCCCGGTGGAGCGGGCGCCCGGCTTCATCGTGCGCTACAAGGTGACCCGCATCGGCGGAGTCGGGCCGTGGGCCGGCTGATCAGCTTCGAGGTCCAGGCCATCCTGTTCGACATCGACGGCACGCTGGTCGACTCGACCGGCGCCGTCGAACGGACGTGGCGGGTGTTCGCCGCGGAGCGCGGCCTCGACGCGGAAGCGATCCTGCGGGTCTGCCACGGCCGGCGCAGCGAGGACACCATCGCCGACCTGCTGCCACCGTCCGAATGGGACGACGCGGTGGCCGAGTTGGCCCGGCTGGAGCTCAACGACCTCGGCGATGTCGTCGCTCTGCCGGCGACCAGGACTTTGCTGCGCGAGTTACCCGGGGACCGCTGGGCGGCGGTGACCTCCGGCTCGCAGGAGCTGATGCGGGCCCGGCTGGCCGCCGCCGGGCTGCCGGTGCCGGAGGTGCTGATCGCGGCCGACGACGTCAGCGCCGGCAAGCCCGATCCCGAGGGCTACCTCAAGGCGGCCGCGGCCCTGGGCTACGACATCGCCCGCTGCCTGGTCGTGGAAGACGCGCCGGCCGGCCTGCTGGCCGGGCGCGACGCCGGTGCACTGACCCTGGCCGTCGCGACCTCCCACGACGCGGCCG
>DATJJB010000768.1:0-14598 GCA_035492655.1 Kutzneria sp.
GGAAGCCGCGTTCGAGAGCCAGCGCCGGTTCATCGCCAACGCCTCGCACGAGCTGCGCACGCCGCTGGCCATCCAGCGGGCGGCGGTGCAGATCGGCCTGGCCGACGCCGATCCGGACGTGGTCGACAAGCTGCTGGCCGCCAACCGGCGCAGCGAGCGGCTGATCGACGGCCTGTTGTTGTTGGCCCGCAGCGATCGTGGGCTGGAGCACCGGGAGTCGGTGGCACTGCACGTCCTCGTCGAGGAGCAGCTGGCCGAGCAGGCCGAGGCGATCGAGCGCCGCCGGCTCACGGTGACCGAGCAGCTGGCGGCGTGCGAGGTGCTCGGCGATCCCATGCTGCTACGGCAGTTGGTCGGCAATCTCGTCGGCAATGCCGTGCGGCACAACGTGGACGGCGGCGAGCTGCGGGTGCGCACCGATCCGGCGCGCGGGCTGGTGGTGTCCAATTCGGGACCGCCGGTGGATCCCGACCAGGTGACCGAGCTGTTCGAGCCGTTCCGGCGCGGCGGTGGGCGGACCAGTGACGAGGGCGCCGGGTTGGGCCTGTCCATCGTGCAGTCCATCGTGCGCGCCCACGGCGGCCGGGTGCACGCCAAGGCCCGCCGCGACGGCGGCCTCACCGTGCGGGTCGAGCTCACCTGAGCTTCACTCAGATAACTCTCAGTCGCTGGAAACGTCGTGGAAAGGCGTTGCTGCGTAGCGTTTCTCTTGTCGATCCGACAACGAGAAGGAGAATCCCATGGCAGCGAACTGCTACCCCGGCACCACCGTGGTCATCGTCCCCGGCTGCGGCGGCGTCATCGGCGTGCCGGCCACGCCGACCGGCAGCATCACCGTGGTGGCCGCGCGGCCGGTTTCCGTGCCGCCGTGGCACACCGTGTCCATCCTGCCGCGCCGGCACGGCTGAGCATCTGGCGAAGGTGGGGCCGGTGTCCGTCGGGGGACCGGCCCCACCACCATGAAAGGAGCGTGCCGTGCTGACACCGGCGCGGATGGTTTTCGCCCGGTTCTGGCCGCTGGCCCGGGCCAACCGCGGCCTGCTCGGCGGGGCCGCGCTGCTGCTGGTCGTGGCCGCCGGCTGTGACACGGCGGCGATCTGGTTGTTCTCGAGCATCACCGACACCGTGCTCAAGACCGGTGACGTGGCCGCGTTCTGGTGGCCGGCGGCGGTGTGGGCCGGCGTGGCGCTGCTGTCCGCCGTGCTCGGCTCGGTCGGCCAGTACCTGACCGCGCTGGCCGGCGAACGCTTCCTGCTGGCCTTGCGGGACAAGGTCTTCGCGCATCTGCGCACGTTGTCGCCGGACTTCTTCGCCAAGCGCCAACGCGGCGACCTGGTCGCCCGCCTCACCAGTGACGTCGAGTCGGTCGAGGCGCTGGTCGGCTCCGGCGTCGTGCAGACGTTCACGTCGCTGGTCAGCGTGGTGTTCTTCGCGGCGGCCGCGGTCATGCTGAGCTGGAAGCTGGCCGTCGCGGCGGTCGCGGTGATCCCGCTGTTCGTGCTGGCCGCGCGCTGGTTCGCCCGCCGGGTGACCGCGTTGGCCCGGGTCGAGCGGGCTCGGCACGGCCGGCTGACCGGCGTGATCGAGGAGGACCTGGCCAACATGGCGCTGGTCCAGGTGCACGGCCAGCCAGGCAGGGTCGGCGAGCTCGGCCTCGGTTGGATGCGCAGCAAGCTCGCGCTGGCCCGGTTCGGCGCGCTGTATCCGGCCCTGGTGTACGTGCTGGAGACGGTGAGCGTGCTCGCGGTGATCGGCTACGGGGCCTGGGAGATCGCCCAACACCGGCTCACTCTCGGCGGCCTGTTCGCCTTCGCCGCGTTCCTCGGCTACCTGTATCCGCCGGTCCGGGCGCTCGGCCAGTTGTCGCTGACCGTCGCGCAGGCCACCACCGGCTCGGCGCGGCTGCTGGAGCTGCTGGACGCCGAGCCGACCGTGCGCGACGAGCCGACCGTGCCCGATCCGGGACGGGCCCGTGGCCTGGTTTCCTTCCACGACGTGGGTTTCCGCTATCCCGACACCGACGAACCGGTGCTCGACGGCTTCCGGCTGATCGTTCGCCCCGGCGAGCTGGTGGCCGTGACGGGCGCGAGCGGGGCCGGCAAATCCACGGTGGCCAAGCTGCTGCTGCGGTTCTACGACACGTCCGAGGGCACCGTCCGGCTGGACGGCGCGGACGTCCGGACGCTGCCGCTGGCCGCGCTGCGTCGAGACGTCTCGTTGCTCAGCCAGGAGACGTTGATGTTCCACGCCACCATCGCCGAGAACATCGCCTACGGCCGCCCGGACGCCACCCACGACGAGATCGTCGCGGCGGCGCGGTCCGCCGATGCCGACGACTTCGTGCGGGGCCTGCCCGACGGCTACGACACGCTGGTCGGCGATCGCGGGCACCGCCTGTCCGGCGGACAGCGGCAGCGCATCGCCATCGCCCGGGCGCTGCTGGCCGACGCGCCGGTGCTCGTGCTGGACGAGCCGACCTCCAGCCTGGACGGGCCGGCGGCGCGGCGGGTGATCGAGCCGCTGCGGCGACTGGCCGGCGGTCGCAGCACCATCCTGATCACCCACGATCCGCGGCTGGTGGCGCTGGCCGACCGGGTCGTTCACCTGCCGGACCGACTTTCCTGCACCGTCACGCACTGAGGCCCGCTCGCCCCGTCGGCCGGCGCTATGTTGGCCGGCATGAGCCTCAGGTTCGCGGTGCTGGCCGCCGCCGTCGCGCTCGCCGTGCTGCCGGGCACGGCCGAGGCATCCTCACCCGGTCGCACGCCGGTCGTGCTGTTCCCGGCCTTCCACCTGACCAAGCTCCAGGTGACGGTGCACGGTCAGACCACCGACCCGAACTGCCCGAGCTCGGGCAGCTTCCAGGACTGGTTCCAGAACGGTCAGTCCAGCGCGTTCAGCCAGGTGTGCCAGGACGAGCTGGAAACCCTGCGCTACGACGACAATCCGGCCAAGCCGATGCCGCTGCGCTTCTCGGAGCAGCATGGCGTGCGGGTCGACGTCATCGACTACGGCAGGACCGACAGCGCGCCGTTCTACGAGCCGCTGTACAAGACCCTGGAATCGGCCGGCTACACCCGGGACCGGGACATCCGGGTGGCCGGCTACGACGCCCGGCTCACGCCCGACCAGGGCGGCTTCTTCGCCCGGGCCAAGGCACTCGTCGAGCAGACGTACCACCAGAACGGCAACCGGCCGGTGCAGCTGATCGGCCATTCCAACGGGCCGATCTACATCCAGTACCTGCTCACCCACACCAGCCAGGCCTGGCGGGACACCTACATCCACGGCTTCACCCCGCTGGCCGGCAACTTCCCGGGCCAGGGGCTGCTCTACTCCGTGCTGTTCACCGGGCTGAACGTGCCGGACTTCGGTTATCCGAAGACGATCGAGAACGCGGTCAGCAGTGCTCGGATGTATCTGACCGCGCCGTCCACCTATATGAGCGCGTCCGACCCGACGATCTTCGGGGACCAGGAAACGGTCATCAAGGACAATTCAACCGGCAAGAGCTACACCCCGCAGGACTGGCCGCGGCTGCTGCGCGACGCCGGCCTGACCACCGAGGCGCAGATCGCCCGCTACTACATCGGTTTCGTCCGGTTCAGCACACCGAAGTATTTCCCGAACGTGGACGTGACCGCCGAAAAAGGTTCCGGTCTGCCGACCATTGTCGGCGCGGCACTGCCGAACCTGAAGATCGGCCAGCTGGTCGACCAGAACCAGTTCATCACCCTGAGCGGCGACAGCAATCAGGAGGACATCACCAACAACGCCAACCGGGTGTGGGCGGCGATGAAGTGCCACAGTTACGTGCTCAACGACAACCCGGGTGTGGACCACTTCTCATTGCCGAGCAACCCGAACGTGCTGACCCGGCTGTTGGCCACGCTCACAGCTCCACGCCGGCACTGCTAAACGCCGTAGGTTTTGACGGCGATCGTCTTCCATTCCTGGAGCAGTTGGTCGCGGCGGACCGGATCGCCGCCGAGCATCGCGTCCAGGGCGAGGCCCCGGATCAGGTTCACGGTCAGCCACAGCGGCACGTCGGGCTGGTCCAGGGTCACGCCGTCGCCCAGCATCTCCCGGAAGAGCTCCGAGGTCCGGCGGGCCAGGCCCTTGTCGATCGGGTGCATCGCCGCCCGCAGCTCGGGGTCGGTGCGGGCGGCCACCCACAGCTCCATCACGGCCGTGGACAGCGAGCCCGAATAACCCTGCCAGAGCATGTCGATGCCCATCCCCACCCGGTCCGGGCCGGGCAGCGAGGACGGCGGGTGCTCGCTCATGCTGGCCAGCAGCTTGCTCACCAGGTGCTCGATGGCGTTGGCCATCAGCTCGGCCTTGGTGGCGAAGTGGTGCTGCTGGGCGCCCCGGGACACGCCGGCCCGCCGGCAGATCTCGTTGGTCGAGGTCTTGGCGTAGCCCAGCTCGACCAGGCAGTCGACGGTGGCGTCCAGCAGCAGCTCACGCGTGCGTTCGGTGCGCTCCTGCTGGGTCAGTCGTGGCCTGGTCACCCGGCCGATGCTAGCGAGGTCTTCACAAACAATCCAGGCTGCCGGTAAGTTTACCGGCAGACCTGATTGTTTCTTCGGGAGGTTCGGCCCGTGGCCAAGCACCGCTCGTCCTGGATGACCGAGGATCTCGACCAGCTGCGTTCCCTGGCCCGGGACGTGTTCGCCAAGGAGCTGACCCCGCACCAGGAGCGCTTCGCCGCGCAGCACGAGGTCGACCGGGACCTGTGGCGGCGGCTGGGCGAGCTCGGGCTGATGTGCATCAGCATTCCCGAGGAGTACGGCGGCGGTGGCGGCACCTTCGCGCACGAGGCGGTGCTGATCGAGGAGCAGGCCCGGGCGCTGGACAGCTCCTGGGGCAACAGCGTGCACAGCGGCATCGTCGCCCACTACCTGCGCAACTACGGCTCCGAGGAGCAGAAACGCCGCTGGCTGCCGCGGCTGGCCAGCGGCGATCTCGTCGCCGCGATCGCCATGAGCGAGCCCGGCGCCGGCTCCGACCTCCAGGCCGTGCGGACCCGGGCGGTGCGCAACGGCGACGAGTACGTGATCAACGGGGCCAAGACCTTCATCACCAACGGCGCCCAGGCCGAGCTGATCATCGTGGTCGCCAAGACCGACGCCGACCAGGGCGCGCACGGCATCTCGCTGATCGTCGTGGAGACCGCCGAGGTCGAGGGCTTCCGCCGCGGCCGGGTGCTGGACAAGCTGGGGCTGGAGGGCCAGGACACCTCCGAGCTGTTCTTCGACGACGTCCGGGTGCCGGTGAGCAACCTGCTGGGGGAGCAGGAGGGACAGGGCTTCGTCCAGCTCATGCAGCAGCTGCCGCAGGAACGGCTGCTCATCGCCGTGGCCGCGGTGGCCGGCATGGAGACGGCGCTGGAGCTGACCCTCGACTACGTCAAGCAGCGGCAGGCGTTCGGCCGTGAGCTGATCAAGTTCCAGAACACCAAGTTCGAGCTGGCCGAGTGCGCCACCGAGGTCGCCGTCGCGCGGGCCTTCCTCGACCAGTGCATCGAGCAGCACATCGCCGGGCAGTTGGACGTGCCCACCGCCGCGATGGCCAAGATGTGGACCACCGAACGGCTCTGTCGCGTCGCCGACCGCTGCCTCCAGCTGTTCGGCGGCTACGGCTACATGAAGGAGTACCCGATCGCGCGCATCTGGGCCGACGCCCGGGTGCAGAAGATCTACGGCGGCACCAACGAGATCATGAAGGAAATCATCGGGCGGTCCCTGTGAGCGGGCGGGCGGGTGGGAATGTTGCTGTGAGTGGGCCTCTCGCTGGTCTCCGGGTCATCGAACTCGCTGGTCTGGCCCCGGCTCCGTTCGGCTGCATGGTGTTGGCCGACATGGGCGCGGACGTCATCCGGATCGACCGTCCCGGCGCGCCGCCGGCCATGCCCAACGATCCGCTGACCCGCGGCCGTCGCTCCATCTCGCTCGACCTGAAGAAGCCGGCGGCGATCGACGCGGTGCTCCGGCTGGTCGAGCGCAGCGACGTGCTGGTGGAGGGGTTTCGGCCCGGCGTAACGGAAAGGCTCGGCATCGGGCCGGCCGACTGCCAGGCCCGCAACCCCCGGTTGATCTACGCGCGGATGACCGGCTGGGGCCAGTCCGGGCCGTTGGCCGACAGCGCCGGGCACGACATCGACTACATCGCCATCGCCGGTGCGCTGGAACCCGTTGGGCAGAACGGCGGTCGGCCGGTGCCGCCGTTGAACCTCATCGGCGACTTCGCCGGCGGCGGCCTGCTGATGGCCACCGGAATCCTGGCCGCACTGCATGAACGCTCGCACTCCGGCCTGGGTCAGGTGATCGACGCCGCCATGGTCGACGGGGCCGCGCTGGTCTCGACCTTCGTCTACGGGCTCAAGGGCAACGGGGCCCTTTCCCAGCCCCGCGGCGGGAATCTGCTCGACGGCGGCGCGCCGTACTACGACACCTACGTCACCGCCGACGACAGGTTCGTGGCCATCGGCGCCCTCGAGGAGAAGTTCTACGCCGAACTGGTGACGCTGTTGGAACTCGACCCGGCGCTGTTGCCGGCCAACCGGCACGATCCGGCCAACTGGCCTGAGCTCCGCTCACAGATCGCCGCCGCCGTGCGCCGCCGCACCCGTGACGAATGGGCCGCGCTGTCCACCGGCAGCGACGCCTGCCTGGCCCCGGTCCTGGCCCCCGACGAGGCCCCGCAGCATCCGCACAACAAGGCCCGCGAGACCTTCGTCGAGCTGGCCGGCATCGTGCAACCCGCGCCCGCGCCGAGATTCGACCGCACACCGTCCGCAACCCCCGGCCCGCCGGCGTTTTCCGGCGAGCACACCGCGGAAGTGTTGGCGGAGCTCGGTTACACCGACGAGGATATCGCCACCCTCGGGTGAACACCCCCTCTTTTGCCACATGCGCTTCCTACTTGGCACCTGAACGCACATAGGAAGCGCATGTGGCACCAGCAGTGGTGCCGCGGCACGCCGCTGCGTCACATGCGCTTCCTATGTGGCACCAGAGCGCAAGTAGGAAGCGCATGTGGCAAAAGGGGGTGCGGGGGTTGCTACGCTCAGCTGGGGGCTGGCCGGTGACGGCTCAGGTCAGCTGAGGGAGCACCTCGGCCGCCAGTCGCTCCAGCTGCTCGTGCTCGTCGAACATCGGGTTGAGCAGGATCATCTCCGCGCCCGCGTCGATGACTTCCCGCAGCCCGCGCGCCACGTCGTCGGGCGTGCCGTAGACGGCCACGGAGGTCAGGTCGCCGAGCGGGAAACCGGCGTACAACGCTCCGAGCGCCTCGCCGATACGGGTCTTCGCGCGGTCGACGTCGTCGTCGACGGCCAGGTAGACCCGCTTGGCGATCTGGAAGTCGGGTCGCCCGTACTCCTCCATCGCCGCCCGGGCGACCGGCACCAGCTCGGTGAACTTGGCCGTGGTGGACGACCCGGCGCCGATGAAACCGTTGCCCAGCCGCACGGCCCGGCGCACGGCGTCAGGGTGGTTGGCGCCGAACCACACCGGCGGGTGCGGGCGCTGCACCGGCTTCGGCTCCATGGGCGCGTCCTTGAGCTGCCAGAACTTGCCGTCGAAGGTCACCGACGGCTCGGTCCACAGCCGTTTCATCAGGTCGAGGCCCTCGGTGAAGCGGGTGACCAGGTGGTCGGGGCTCGAGTCGAAGGCGGCGAACGGCCGGAACTTGCCGCCGACGGCCACGCCGACGTCGATGCGGCCGCCGCTGAGCTGGTCCAGCGAGGTGATGCTCTTGGCCAGGTGCACCGGGTTGCGCAGCGGCGTCACGAAAACGGCGCAGCCAAGGCGGATACGCTCCGTGCAGGCCGCGGCGTAGGCCATCAGCTCCAGCGGGCTGATCACCGGTTTGCTGCCGATGATCTGCTCCTGCGTCCAGGCCCCGTCAAAGCCCAGCTCCTCGGCCCGGACCAGGAACCGGCGCACCTCACGTGGGTCGACGGCGAACTGGGGGATGGCGACGGAGAAGCGCATTGCCCTAACCATTCGACACCGTCCTCTCGACGGGCTGCCCGCCGAGCCGCACCGGCCGGCTTTCGCCTAGTTCTACCGGTTGGCCGCAGTGCTCGCACACGACCTTGGCGTGCAGTTCGTGCCCGCAGCTGTGCTCCCACACCGTCGGCGGCGGGCCCGCCGTGATGTGCCGGTCGCCCCAGTCCATCAGCGTCAGCAGCACCGTGTGCAACTGCTTCGCCGCGTCGGTCGGGTGGTACTCGTAGCGCGGCGGGTGCTGCTCGTACTGCCGCCGCTCCAGCAGACCCGCGTCCACCAGCTTGCGCAGCCGGGCCGCCAGGATGTCCCGGCTCGCCCCGGTCTGCTGCACGATCTGGTCGAACCGCCGCTGGCCCAGCAGCACCTCGCGCAACGCCAGCAGCGTCCACCGCTCGCCGAGCACCTCGAGCGCGTTGGCGATGGAGCAGTCCCGAGCCATGTCCGAAGTCTACGCCGTGAGTCCCCTTTTCCAACTCACAGCCGATGTCACGCTTGGAAGGGGGCTTTCCTGCACTCCGAGTGTAGGAAAGCCGCCTTCCGAGCGTGACCCGTGCCTGAAGATCCTCTTGTTCGGTGGGCGTACGGGGCAGCTGTCCCGAGATCTGGTTGCCTGCCAGCCCGGCGCCGCTAGCGTCGGGGCTGCGGGCCGGACCACGACACGGGGCGGTGCGGGATGGGTGACGGCGGCTGGTGGCGAGTCGGGTCCTGGCCGTTGTGGAAGTTGCCGCCGCCGGCGGTGGCGTACGTGCTGACGGTGGAGGTCGCCGCGGTCGCGGCGGCGCTGGCCATCGCACGGGCAGCGCCGATCGGCACCGAGGATCTGCTGGCCTTCGCGGTGTTGGCGGCGTGTTCGGTGGTGCACCTGCAGGCGTCCCGAAGGATCGAGCGGGTGCGCCGGGTGACGACGGGTGGCCCGCAAGTCGACCTCACGTCGATCTGGCTGGTGGCAGCGGTGTGCTGCCTACCGCCGTTGCTGGTGCTGGCCATGGTGGTGTTGACGCGTGGTCAACGTTGGCTGGCGTTCGACCGTCCCGCGCACCGGAACTGGTTCTCGGCGGCGGCAATCACGTTGTCGGCCTGTGCGGCCAGCGGTGTGCTGCTGGTGGCCGGAAATCGTCCGCCGGCGCTGACCGACGTGCCGGGATCGTTGGCTGAACTGGCCGTGCTGACGGCGGTGAGCGTCGTCTACTGGGTGGCGCAGGTGTTGCTGGTCGGCGGCGCGATCGGGCTGACCACGACCCGGCCGCGGCTCGTCGACCTGGTCGGCGATCTGGAGCTGAACGCCATCGACGTGGCCACGGTGTGCCTGGGCGTGCTGGTGTCCATCGCACTGACCCACGCGCCGCTGGTGATCCTGTTCGGCGTGCCGGTGGCGGTGGTGCTGCACCGGGCGATCCTGGTCCGCCAGTTCGAGAACGACGCCCGCCAGGACGCCAAGACCGGCCTGGCCAACACCGTGCACTGGCGGCAGATCGCCCGCAAGGAACTGACCGTTGCCGGCCGTCGCAACGAAGGTGTCGGCTTGCTGATCATCGATCTGGACCACTTCAAGAACCTCAACGACCGCTACGGCCACCTGGCCGGCGACGACGTGCTGCGCGCGGTCGCCGACGCGCTGCGGGCCGAGGTGCCCGACTTCGACTTCGTGGCCCGCTTCGGCGGCGAGGAGTTCAGCATCCTGGTGCCGGGCGTGCACAGCCAGACCTCGTTGCTGCACACCGGCGATCGGATCCGCCGCACACTGGAACGCCTCACCGTCGCGGTCACGGGCGATCAGGGCGACACCGCCGTCGTGGGAGTCACGGCCTCGGTGGGGGCGGCGCTGTTTCCCGATCATGGGGTGAACTTGGACGATCTCCTGCGCACGGCCGACACCGCGTTGTACGCGGCCAAGCGGAGTGGGAGAAACAGGACATGTCTGGCGGTGGGCCTCAAGACCCGCTCGGCCTGATCTTTTGTTGACCTGGCTGGAGATAGGGCGAGACCCCCGTCCCAGAGGGGGGAGGTGGACGGGGGTCTCGCTAAACCCGCTACCGGGGGGAGGAGTAGCGGGGTGTCTGTGGTTGTGTCGGCGCGGCGTTCTGGTCACACCGTTCGAGCAAGATCGTTGTTACTAGAACCGCACCGATTACGACTCTACGTTACTTGGTCGCCGGCTGAAAGCCCAACCGCCGAAAGTGTTGCGACTTGTTGCCCACGCCCACGTTCTGACCAGGCGATTCCGTCGGCGCATGAGTCACGTTTCGCTCGGATGGCTGTTGAAAGTGAACGTCAGTCGCACCCTCATGCCGGCACCTTGCGGCCCGTGTTGTCACGCTGTCGGGGGAGTGCCCGTTCCTGCTCGGCCGTGACGACCCCGTTCCACGCCAGCATCGCCCGTGCCGCCAGCCGTCCCGGCGTGGCGTCCACCGGCAGCCGCGCCAGCAGTTGGCCGGCGACCGGCTCGCCGTCGGCGTCGCGCAGCGGCAGATGGTGCGGATCGGGCAGCATCTCCTCGAACACCAGGCCGGATTCCGGGTCGTCGGCGAGGAGTTTGTCCAGTGCCCGCACCGCGGACAGGCAGTCGAGGTCGACCGGCCGCGGCTGGTGGCCGCCCTGCGAGCGGGCGAACACCCAGCGCGGGATGCCGGTGCCGATGCGCAGCGCGGCGATGGTTCGGATCCGTTCGGTCGGCGGCAGATCGGCCGCCGGCAGCTGCTCGCGGGCGATCCGCCACTGGGCCCCGGACAGCACCAGCCCGCCGGCGAGAACCAAGCGCGGCAATCGATTGCGGCCGGGCAGTGCGGCCAGCGGGTTGCCCAGCGCCACCGGTCCGGCCAGGCGTCGCACCGGCGACGCGGCGGTCAGCAGGGTCACGAGTAAGCCCCACGGGGCGAGGGGTGCTCGGGCCGAGTGGTACATCGGCCACAGGGCAAGGCCGTCCGGCCCGTCCGCGTCCTCGGCCACGATCCGGTCGCCCACCCGCCGCACGGTGATCCGGTCCAGCGCCAGGTAGCGGCCGCCGGCCGGTTGGTAGGCGGACGAATCGGCGTCACCGGTCCACATCGGACAATAGCGTGGCCGGCGCACCGCCCCGGCGGCCTGGGCGTCCTGTGGCGGCACCAGGATCTCCACGGTCTCGGCCCCACACCGCCGGCCGAGCTCGTCCAGGAACGCGCGATACGCCGTCACATGGGGAAGTTCGCCGTGCAGGTGTCGAAGCGCTTCGACGAACCGGGCGTCCACCACGCCGGCCGGCGCGGCGCCTTCCAACACTGCCCCGTGACCGCCACCGACGCCGATCGGCCGCACCAGGCAGTCCACCGGCCAGGCCGGGATGGTCGCCGGCGGCGCGCCGATCTCGTCCAACTGTTGCGGCGTCAACAGAATCTGGTCGGCGTCGGTGTCGAGCAGCGCCAGCAGCCGTCCGTACGGGGAGTCCACATCGGACGGTGCTGCTGGCCAGCCGGGCCGCTGCCGCGGCAGGCCGCTGTCCCAGTCGTGCAGCGCCGGCTCGCGGGAGTCCTCGTGCTTGCCGAGGAACTCCGCCAACACCTCGGTCACCGGCCGCGGCTGCGGGCCGACCAGGGCCAGGATCGGGTGCTCCGGCGCGGGTCCGGCGGCGTCGGCCAGGATCGCGCCGACCCGACCGGCCTGGGCCAACAAGGTCTGCAGTCGTGACGCGGCCTCGGTCGGCATCGTGCCGCCGGCCTTGCGGTACACGTCGACGAAGCCGGGTTTGGGCGGCGCGGCGGCAGTCGGCCCCCACCCGGTCAGCTGGCTCGACGGCGGCGCGGACACCACGAGCACGCCCAGTCCGGCCAGGTGTCGCAGGTAGCCGCGCATCACGTCCGGCGCCTCGGCGGACAGCCGCATCACGAGCTCGTCGGCCTCGGAGGAACCGGCCGACAGTGCCCGGCGGATCGCGTCCAGCGCGGGAGTACGGCGGACCTTGACGCGGCGCATGGTGCCGCCGTCGACGGCATCCACCACCCAGCAACACAAGTGGTCGCCCTCGACCCAGTTGAGTCCCGTCAGGCTCACGGTCGCGCCGATGAGATCCGGCAGCGCGCGGTCGCCCCGTGTCGCGGCGACGCGGTTGGCCGCGGACTCGCCGACGGTCGTCCACGCGCCGGCCCGACGCCCGACGCCGAGCAGCGCCACGTGACCGAGCCAGTCCCGCGGTGTCGGCTTGGCCGCGCCACGAGCGAGCACTCGCAGCAGGTAGTCGGACCGGTGTCGCAAGCGTTTGCTGTCCCAGGTCTCGCCGAACGACAGCCGTCGCCGGATGTCGTCGACCATGCCCGGCGCGGCCTCGGTGACCGCCCGCATGGCGAACTCCGACGAGTTCACCAGTCGCCAGGGCAGATCGGACAGACGCTCACGTTCCGCGGCGAGCGCCTTCTCGGCCTCGACCAGCCGCGCGACCATGGCCGTCGACCAGTCGCCGGCGTGCGTGAGATCGTCGGCCAGCTCCGGCGACAGCCCCACGACCGAGGCGGCGACCCGGTAGCAGTCCTCCTCGGGCACGGGCTCGCCGCGGTGCAGCAGCCGCCGCAGCGCCAGCAGCTCGGCCCGCTCCTCGGGTTCCAGGTACGGGTGCGGCACCAGCTCCGCGCCCAGCCGCTCGGCCAGCGTGTCCGCGAACCGGGCATACGAGGTCTGCTCGCATTCCCGCTCGCGCAGGAAGGTGAACAGCTCCGGGTTGCCGACCGCGGTCCACAGTCGGGCCGGCAGGCCGGCGACGCGCAGCAGGCCGCCGGCGCCGATGGTCAGGTTGTCATCCGGCACGGCGACCGACCAGTGCGTCCAGGATCCGCGCCTGCCGCGCCGGGCCGAGCCCGGCTCGGTTCCAGTGCTGCACCACGTGGTACGCCGCCGCCTCGCGCGGCCCGACCCTGGCCTGGTCGGTGGCGAAGTACTCGGCCCGCCAGCGCTCCAGCACCGGCGTCACCCGTTCCTCGTGCCGGGCCAGCAATCGCCGCGTCGGCTCGGGCAGCCGGGACAGCAGCTCCTCGTCGCCGGTCCACCAGCCGACCACTTCCTCGTCGGGCATCCCGGCCTCGCCGCCGGCGATCTCTCGCACCCGAGCCCACACGTCACGGTCCTCCCAGCCGGTGATCTGGAGGCCGTCGAACACCGCGCGCAGCATGCGCAACGACACCACCCAGGCCGGTGTGCGGTCGCCGACGTCGCTATGCAGGCGAAGCCAGAAGACCGAGTCCACGGTGAACAGCTGATAGGCGTGTCGCATCGAATCGGGGCCGCCGAACAGGTGCGCCTCCGGCTCGTACACGCCGGGCACCGCCTCGGCCACCAGCCCGTGCCGCCGCCAGCGCGCGGCCAGCCGGCGCACCTCGGCCCGCACCTGGGTGGCCCGGCCCGGCGCGGCCGCGAACCGCACCCGCAGGCCCGGCGAGCCGTGCGTGAACAGGAAGTCGGTGATCTCGCCGTCGGCCAGCAGCTGCTCGACGTCGTCCCGCAGCGCCGGGTACAGCCCGGCGGCGATGCCGGCCAGGCCGACCTGCGTCCAGCGCGGCGCGCCCGCCGTGCGCAGCGCGTCGAGCCCGCCGGCGAGGAAGGTCAGCCGAGCCGCGACCAGTTCCTCGTCCCCGGCGGGATCGAGGCAGTCGGCGATGAACTCGGCCAGCGGCACCCGGCGGCCGGCCACCGATACCATGGGTTCGATCGACCCCACCCGCACGTCACCTTTCTCGTCACCCCGTGATGACGGTAAGTGATGTGCGCTGGAAGGAGACGGTCCGTCAGTCGAAAGAGTTGCGGGGTGCCCACTCCCAGGGTGACCCGTACTCGGTCATGTCTCCCGTTCGCGGCGTCGACGGCGCTGGTCGCGCAGCCGGGCCGCCTGCTCGACGGTGACCCCGTTGGCCCGGTGCCCGGCCGCCTCGTCCGGGCCGAGTCCCGCGCCCAGCCAGTCGGCGACCTCCTCGAACGGGATGCCGACCCGCCACCACTCGCGCAGCTCCGCCACCGGCCGACGGCCGCCGCGGGCCAGCTCGCCGCCCTCGGCCGGGGACAGGCCCAGCTCGCGCCAGCCCATCGCGTCCGCCGCGTCCACGCCCTGCCGAGCCCACTCCAGCGCCTGGTCGTCCAGCCACTGCCGGAGCAGGTACGAGCTCAGCACCGGGCCCGCCACGCCGGCCTCGCGCCAGCGCTGCACCACCTCGATGTCCGCCGGGTCGTCGGTGCCGTGGGTGCGCTGCGACCACGCCTGCTCCGGCGTGATGCCGCGGGACCGGAACTCCGACGCCGCCCGCAGGCCCACGCCGAACTCGTGCCAGCGCACCGCGTCCGCCGGGCTGATGCCCGCGTCCCGCCAGCCCGGCACCGTGTTCGGCGTGACGCCCGCGATCGCCCACTGCGCCGCCGTCAGACCCGTGGTCACCCCGGCCGAGATCCAGGCCCGCGCGGTGGCCACCGTGAAACCCCAGCGGCGCCAGACAGCCGCTTCTCCCCGAGCGAACCCCGCGTTCACCCAGGCGTTGAGGTCTTCCGGTTGCGGCTCCACAGCGGTCCCATCATCCCCCACACACGGTCACGGGCTGTGCTGTTTGATCGTCCCGATCGCCGAAGTCGCAAC
>DATJJB010000769.1:0-8605 GCA_035492655.1 Kutzneria sp.
GCGTTCCGCAACGACTACGCGTGGAACAGCTACTGGGACAAGACGATCCCGCTCAGCCTGACCACCGCGAGCGGGACGCTGGTCCTCGGCAACTCGACGGCCTACGGCCCGAACCTCGACACCGTCACGCTGGCGAAGTTCATCGGCGGCGTCCCCACCGTCGCGCGGTCCGCCGGCAACGGCAGCTGAGGCACCGCGAACCGACGGCGGATCCCGCTCTCCGGAGCGAGACCCGCCGTCGGCGTTTCCGAACTGGTCACCGTGTTCCGGTTGCTCGGGCCGAGAAGAAGGTCCTCATCTCCTGGCTCATCTGCGACTCGTCCGCACAGACGACGATCAAGGCGAAGTGCCAGAAGGCGTGGCAGCAGATCGCGACCAGCACCTGGTCTCGGAGCGGTGTGCGCGTGCCGGAAAGCGTGTCCGAGCCGGCCGGCTGAGTGCCGTCAAGTGTGATCGCTTCTGGCCTGGCCGTCGCGCGGTTAGCCTCTGCCCGTGAAGTCGGCCTGGATCGTCACCGCGGCAACGTTGTTGGTATTCGGACTGGGCGTGAGCCCGGCGGCTGCCGCACCCGACGGGCCGCCGCCGCCCGGACCGCACGCGGTGGTCGGGCATCTGGCCCATCCGATGGACGGCCATGTGGCCGAGGACGAGACCGAGGACCTCACCGACGCCGCGCAGCAGTACAGCGACATCCGCAACGCGCCCGGCCTGACGGCGGCGAACCCGCAGGCCTACTACGCCGGCCAGCAGCAGGGCCAGCGACTGCCGGTTCTGCCGGGCAGCTGGCAGGAGGTGACGAACCAGCCCTACCAGAGCGACGCACCGGACTACCGGGATCCGAACTGGTCCAACTCCACCGCCGGCTCGGGCCACGTCTCCGGCCGGGTCAGCGCGCTGGCCGTCGACGGCTCGCGAACCGTCTACGTCGGCGCCGCCGACGGGGGAGTGTGGCGGTCGGACGACCGCGGCGCGCACTGGCAGCCGTTGTGGGACAACATGCCCGGCCTCGCCATCGGCGCGGTCGCGGTGGATCCCGCCGACCACAGTGTGTACGTCGGCACCGGCGAGGCGGACTTCAGTGGTGACAGCCTCGGCGGTGACGCGATCTACCGCTCGGCCGACCGCGGCCGCAGCTGGCAGCGCATCGGCCAGTCCTTCTTCGGCCTGCGCACCGCGCGGATCGTGCTGGACGGCGTCGGCCACGTCTACGCCGCCACCAGCGTCGGCCTGCTGCGCCACGACCTGCGTGACTGGTCCGCGCCCTGGACGACCGTGCTGGCCCCGGCCACCGGCGCCGAGACCTCGTTCGCGACCGACGTGCGAATCCGGCCCGGCAGCAACGGATCCGTCATCGCGGCCACCATCATCAACCGCGGGGTCAACGCCGGTGCCGTGAACGGGTTCTACCTGTCCACCACCGGCGGCGGGCCCGGCACCTTCAGCCAGCAGACCGCGGTCGGCGACCTGGCCAATACGGACCTCGGGCGCACCACGTTCACCTGGAACGCCAACGGGTCCGCGCTCTACGCGGTGGTGCAGAACGGCGCGAACACCGGCGTGCTGACCGGCGTCTTCCGGGCCGACTCCGGCCGGCCCGGCGGTCCGTGGACCAAGGTCGCCGACACCCCGTCGCTGGTCAAGGCGGGCGCCCAGGGCTGCGGCGGCTGCCAGGGCTGGTACGACCAGTACGTGGCCGCCGACCCGGCCGACCCGAACCATGTCTACCTCGGCCTCGAAGACGTCTACGAGACCTCGGACCGCGGCGCGAGCTGGCAGGTCATCGGCCCGTACTGGAACTTCGGGCTGCCGTGCTGGAATTCCGACCTCAGCAAGCTGACCTGCCCGCCGACCACGCACGCCGACCAGCACGCGGTGGCGTTCGGCAGTGACGGTGTGGCCTACTTCGGCAACGACGGCGGCGTCTACTCCCGGGCCGCGGCCCTGCGCGGAGTGGTCAAGTGGAACAACCTCAACGAGGGGCTGCACACGCTGCAGTACTACTCGGTCGGCGCCGGTCGGGTCGCCGGTGGCGACGCGATCTGGGGTGGCCTGCAGGACAACGGTGTGTCGTTGTTGCTGCCGGGTGCGAAGGAACAGGTCTCGCCGTTCGGCGGCGACGGCGGTCAGGTGATCGTCGATCCACGCAACGGGATGCGGGCGGTCAACGAGTACGTGCATCTCAGCACCGCCCGTACCCAGAACGGCGGGCGGTCCGACTACACGACTCCCAGCTACACCACGATGTCGCCGTCCTGCGACAACCCGGTTCCCGGCACGGTCGCCGACCCGTGCGACCCCGGCAGCCTGTTCATCGCCCCGTACAGCGCGGACATCGCGAACATCGACCACTGGGTGGCCGGCGGCCGGTACGTGTGGGACAACCAGGGCAAGGGTTGGGACACCACATGCGGCCCGACCGCGTGCGACTGGCAGAACGTGCACGACACCGGTGCGCAGATCACGGCCGTGGTGGCCAAGGGCAACACCATCTACGCGGCCTGGCAGTACCGCGACGCGGCCCACGTCTACCACTCCGGCATCGACACGAACTTCGGCGGCAGCTGGCACCGCCTCGCGACGCCGAACCTGCCGGCCCGCTACATCACGTCGATCTCGCTGGATCCCGCTCGGGCGGGCCATTTGTACATCTCGTTCGGCGGCTACACGGACCAGTGGGTGCCGGGCGCGGGCAAGGGGCACGTGTTCGAGAGCGGTGACGGCGGCGCCAGTTGGACCGACGACACCGGCGCGCTGCCCGACCTGCCGACCACCTCGCTGGTGCAGTGGAACGGGTTGCTGGCGGCGGCGACCGACGCCGGCGTCTACGTCCGCCTGGCCGGCACGTGGTTCAAGCTCGGCACCGGCCTGCCGAACGCGTCCGGGCAGCAACTGGTGGTCGCGCCGGAGGGCACCGCGTTGCTGCTGGCCACCCACGGCCGTGGCCTGTGGAGCTACGGCGTGCGTCGGTAACCGGGATCGTCCGCTGCCGCCGGGCTTTCCGTTCACGGTGGCCCGGCCGGCGGCCGGCGGTCAGAGGTCGAGAACCAGGCGCGGTGAGTGGGAGCGCGACACACAGATCATCATCGCGTCGCCGACCTGTTTCTCCTCATCGGTGAGCACGGTGTCGCGGTGGTCGGGCGTGCCGGCGAGCACGCCGGTCTCGCAGGTGCCGCACGTGCCTTCCTGACAGGAGGACAGCACGGACACCCCCGCTTGCTCGACGACGTGGAGGATGGACCGATCGGCCGGCACGGTCAGCACGCTGCCGGTCTGCGCCAACTCGACCTCGAACGCCGTCCCCGGCCCCTGAGCGGCGGCCGTGAACCGCTCCACGTGCAGCGCGCCGGCCGGCCAGTTCTCGCACCACTTCTCGACGGCCGTCAGCAGGGACTCGGGGCCACAACAGTAGATGGCCGTGTTGTCGGCGGGTTCGCCGAGCAACGCCGGGAGATCGAGCAGGCCGTCCTCGTCCTGGGGACGAATCTCGGCCTTCCCGGGGAAGCGGCGTTCGAGCTCGCGGTGGAACGCCATCGAGGCCCGCGTTCGGCCGCCGTAGACCAACCGCCAGTCCCGTCCCGACGCCGACACCTCGTTGATCATGGGCAGGATCGGGGTGATGCCGATGCCGCCGGCGATGAACAGGTAGCGCTCGGCCTCGACGAGCCGGAAATGGTTGCGGGGCCCGCGAACCCGCACCTGGTGGCCCACTCCGAGCGTGTCGTGCACGTGGCGCGAGCCGCCGCGGCCGGCCGGCTCCAACAGCACGGCGACGTGCAGTGCGGAGTCGTCCCGAGGATCTCCGCACAGCGAGTACTGCCGGACCAGGCCGTCGGCGAGGACCAGATCGATGTGCGCACCCGGTTCCCACGTGGGCAGCGGCAACCCGTCGGGGCGCCGCATCGTCAACCGGACGACGCCGTCGGCAACGGATTCCTTGCACTCCACCACGAGAAGGAACTCGTGCTCCTGGTGCGGTGTGGGCGTCATGCCACTCCCTGCTCGATCTCAGTGCGAAGCCGGCGCGTCCACGCGGACCGGCGGGCCGTCATGCCCGACGGGGTGGGCGAGCAGCCATTCCCAGAGTGCGACCGGGTCCTCGAACTGCCGCTCGGCCGAACAGTGGCAGACCGCCCGCAACCAGTCGGTGCCCGGCACCCAGTGGATGCGGTACAACCGCCGGCCCGGCGGCCGACCGGCACTCACGGCCTGGCCGCCGCGGCCGTTGCGGGAGCGATCATGCGCCGGAGAATGCGGCGCGCCGCCAGCCCACCGGTGTCGATGTTGATGGACAGCTCCTGGTAGCCGGGCGGCTCGGTCGCGATGACCTGTTCCAGCGCGGTGAGCGCCTCGACGTCCTGGAGCACGACGGTTCTGTTGCTGGCGGCGAGAAAGGTCGACACTTCGTCGTCGCCGAGCGCGAAGTCCCTTGCCACCAGCCAGAAATCATGCGTGGTGTGCTCGGTTTCCGGCGTGATCGCGTAGACCACCTCGACATGGAAGGCGTCCGGATCGCTGCCGTCGGGATTCGGCACGGAGCCGACGGGCGCGATACGGCTGTGCAGCTTGTACAGGCACGGCGGCGTGTACTCGATGTCCTGCCAGCGCGCGATCCGGCCCTGCAGGCCGGTGGACTTCGAGTAGAACGGCGGGCATTCCGCGTCGTCCATGTGCCGGGAGACGTAGACGACGCCGGCCTCGTCGTCGACCTCCGTGGTGATCGGCGTGGACGCGACCTCCGGGGTGCCGATGTAGCCGCCGTGCAGGTAGGTCTCGTGCGACAGGTCGAGCAGGTTGTCCACCAGCAGTTCGAAGCGGGCCGGTAACGGCTCCATGCCCCGCACGGTCGTGTGGTCCGGCGAGTCGAGGTACGGAGCCCGCGTGATGCGGGCGGCGTCGGCCAGCTCGGGGTCGCCGATGAACACCCACACCAGGGAATCCTGCTCCACCAACGGATACGTCCGCAGCCGCGCCGTGCGGGGGATGCGCGTCTGCCCGGGCACGGCCACGCACTTGCCGTCACTGCCGTAGGTGAAGCCGTGGTAGCCGCACACCACCTGGTCGTCCACCAGCCGGGACGGCGCCTGCGAGAGCGGGAAACGACGGTGCACACACCGGTCCGGCATGGCCGTCACCTGCCCGCCGCGGGTGCGCCAGAACAGGATCGGCTCGCCGCAGATGGTGCGCGAGAACAGCGCCTGCCCGATCTCGCCGCTGTACGCCGCGACGTACCACTGGTCACGCGGAATCGTCGTCATGACGAACGTCCTCTCCGTCGTCACGACATCGTGAGCGGGCCCGCGAAGTCCGTCGCCAGCTGCGATGCCGTGGCCGGTCAGCCGTCACAGCATGGCCCGGGCAGGGCCGCCGATCCGAGCGGGTTTCCGGAAAATGGAAGCCCGGTTCGAACCTCAGCCGGGCGCGTTCAGCGCGCGGGAGATGGCCCGGGCGCTGGTGAGCACCAGCCGGGCCAACGCGTGTGGCGTGGTGCTGCCGTGCCGGACGACCAGGGACACGGCCGCCACCACCTCGTCGTGCCGGTCCCGGATCGGCGCGCCCACCGACAGGGCGTCCAGCGTGACCTGGCGGTCGCTGATGGAGAAGCCGTTCGTCCGAACGTCGGCGAGCATCCGGCGCAGCCGCACCGGATCGGTGACGGTCCGGTCGGTGTACCGGTCGATCGGGCTGCCGAGCACCTCCTCCTGCACGTCGAGCGGGGCGTGGGCGAGCAGCACCAGGCCGACGCCGGTGGCGGTGAGCGCGAACCGGCCGCCGACGCGGGTGAGCACCGGCACCGCCCCGGAGCCGGCGATCCGCTCGATGAACACCAGCTCCGCGCCCTCGCGGACCGCGAGCTGCGCGTTTTCCCTGGTGATCTGGGAAAGATCCTCCAGGAACGGCAGTGCCGCCTCGCGCAGCACCGGACCGCGCGGCGCCAGCGAGCCGAGCTCCCACAGGCGCAGCCCGATCCGGTACAGGCCGTCCTCGCCACGTTCGACGGCGCCCCACTTGCCGAGGTCGTCGAGCAACCGGTGCGCGGTGGACAGCGGAACGCCGGCGCGGCGGGCGATCTCGGTGAGGGTCAGCTCGCGTCGCTCCGGGCCGAAGGCGTCCAGCAGTCGCAGGGCACGACCGATCACCGAGCCGGTGGGGCCGGCTGGTCGACCTCTCGGGACGTTGCTCATGTCGTCTTCGCTCGAATCGCGGTGCGGCGGGTCGTGGCTGACGGGCAGCCTATTTCAGTCGCCGTCGGCCGGCAGCCCGGTGTGACGCGGCGCGATCAGGCCGGTCGCCACCGTCGTTGGCAAATAGGTGACATGTCACGTAATCTTGGCCGGGCGCGCTTACCACGACCTTCGCTACTTGACGGAAAGAAGCCATGAACGCATTGCAGGGCAGGACAGCGGTCGTCACCGGGGGCACCAGCGGCATCGGTCTGGCCACGGCCCGCCGATTCGCCGCCGAAGGCGCCCATGTGTACCTGACCGGCCGCCGGAAGGACGCCATCGACGCCGCGGTCGAGACCATCGGCGACGGCGCCACCGGCGTCCAGGTGGACAGCGCCGATCTCGGCGCCCTCGACCGACTCTACGAGACGATCCGGCAGGACGGACGCCGGATCGACGTGCTGTTCGCCAACGCCGGCGGCGGCGAGTTCGCCACCCTGGAGCAGGTGACCGAAGAGCACTTCGACGCCACCTTCGGCACCAACGTGAAGGGCACGCTGTTCACCGTGCAGAAGGCGTTGCCGCTGCTGGTGGATGGCGCCTCGGTGATTCTCACCGGCTCGACCGCGGGCACCGTCGGCACCGAGGCCTTCGGGGTCTACGGCGCGACCAAGGCGGCCGTCAGGTCGCTGGCCCGCACCTGGGCCAACGAGCTCAGGACCCGCCGGATCCGGGTCAACACCATCAGTCCCGGCCCCATCGACACCCCCGGCATCGACGGGCTGGCCGCGGACGCGCAGCAGGCCGCCGCGCTCAAGGACGTGCTGGCGGGCAGTGTCCCACTCGGCCGGATGGGCCACCCCGACGAGGTCGCGAACGTGGCGCTGTTCCTGGCTTCCGAGCAGAGCTCCTTCGTCACGGGCGTCGAGCTGTTCGTTGACGGCGGCGCGAACCAGGTCTGAGAAGTGCTGCCCTGGTAGCGAAACGGGTTGTCCCGCCGGCGCGACTGCCGGCGGGACAACAAGAACCGCGTTGTGCGGTCAGCCGATGGCGATGCTGAAGATGTGCATCGCCGCGGTGCCGGAAGGTGCCCCGTCGCTGATGTCCGGCAGCGTCAGGTACCGCACGGTCTTGCCCGGTTGCAGCGGTATCGGGGCGAAGTACAGGCTCACCCGCTGGTCCAGCCGGCCGCTGCTGTTGTTGAGGTACGGGAGCGTGGTGAGGATGTCGCCCTCGGTCGCCGCGTTGGCCCACCAGTCGGCGAAGCTGACGGTGTGGGACTCGGTGGTGCCGTCGGTGTAGGTCACCGTCGCGGTTCCGCTCGGGCTGCCGTAGTCGCCCGTGCCGATCAGGCCGAGGGTGTGCCCGGAGCCGGAGATCGCGATGGTCTGCCCGCCGCCCACACCGCCGGCGACCACGTTGTCCTGGCTGCCCGGTTGTGCGTCCGGCCAGGTGAACGTCAGCCCGTCGTGGGTGAACGTCGCCCCCGGCGTGAGACTGGGCGTCGCGGCCGCCAGCGCCTGGGCGGAGAAGCTGGCGTTGCCGCCGTCGAGGTTGCCGCTGCCGGGACTCGCGTCGTCGCTGATGCCCACGTTGTTGAACGCCGAGGGCAGTGACGGGTACGGCGGATGCGGCAGCAGCACGGTGGTCGCGTCCACGGAGCTGCCCCGGCCGTTGACGGAGGTGAACGCGGCCTGTGCCGACACGTCGAACTTGCCTGGTTGTGCCGATGCCGGCACAGCGACCTGCCAGGTGGTGCTGACGGTCTGCCCCGCGGCGACGGTGGCGAAGGTGGACGGCGACGTGGCCTTCGCGGTCCAGTCGGTCGGCACGGTGAGAGTCAGGGTCACATCGCGCAGCGGCCTGGCCCCCGCCGGGTTGGGCAGCGTGGTGGTGACGGTGTACGTCATGCCCGGCTGCACCTGGGCCGGTGCGTCGAGCGTGAATGGCTGCTTGACGACGACCGGCGTCGAGCCGGTGACCCCGTTGACCGTGACGCTGATGGTCGCGACGCCGGGCGCCACCAGCGTCACCTTGCCGGTCCGGCTCACCTCGGCCACTCGCGGATCGCTGCTGCGGTAGCTCACCTTGGTGTGCGTCAGATCGACGAACGACTGGTCGTTGTTGACCGCCTCGACGACGTGGTCGGCCGGGACGTGCTGCGCGGCCTGCGCGGTGTCGTCGGCGATCCACGGGTTCTTGCCGGCCAGGTCGATGCTCTGGCCCGGCGCGAAGACCACCTGGTCGGGCTGCACGGTCACGTACCGCGTCCGGGGGGTGATGGCCCCGGTGACGCGCACCGTGCTGGCGCCGACGATGTGGTCGGCGTCGGTGCCGACACCGAACCGGTAGGAGCCGTCGTACACCACGTCACGGTGCTTGGCCTCGTCCCAGAAGGCCAGATCGCTGACCCGCACCGAGATGGCCAGGTGCTGGGACTG
>DATJJB010000770.1:0-4335 GCA_035492655.1 Kutzneria sp.
GCGCTCGCGCTGCTGAACGAGCTGGCGACGATGTAGATCAAGGGCAGCAGCACCAGCGCCAGCAGGACCGTCAGCATGATGGTGACGACGACCAGGAACACGCGGTCCCGGAACGGCTCGCGGACCTTCTTCGCGGCGGCCGGCTTGCGCCGCGGCGCCGACACCTCCGATGTCGTCAGCGTGCTCATCCCCACAGTCCCTTCCCGGTGATCCGCTTGGCGGCGAAGTTGACGAACAGCAGCAGGCAGAGGTTGACCACCGAGTTGAACAGGCCGACGGCGGTGGCCATGCTGAAGTCCGCATTGATCAGGCCGGTCTTGTAGACGTAGGTCGGGATGATCTCCGACTGCCCCAGGTTCAGGAAGTTCTGCAGCAGGTATGCCTTCTCGAACCCGATCGCCATCATGTTGCCGACGCCGAGCACGAGGATGATCACCGCGGTGGGCATGATGCCCGGCAGGTCGACGTTGCGGATCCGCTGCAGCCGGCTGGCGCCGTCGATCTTGGCCGCCTCGTGCAGCGCCGGGTCGATGCCGGCCAGAGCCGCCATGTAGATGACGGCCGAATACCCCGCCGTCTGCCATACGTCGGACCAGACATAGATGTGCCGGAAGTAGTCCGGATCGCCGAGGAAGTCCACCGGCGGGATCCCGAGCACGCCGAGCCCGTCGTTCACGATGCCGATCCGTGGCGACAGCACGAGGATCGTCATCGAGACCACCACGACGGTGGAGATGAAGTAGGGCGCGTAGGTGACCATCTGCACCGTGCGCTTGAACCAGCCGTCGCGGATCTCGTTCAGCCCGATCGCCAGGAGAATCGGGATCGGAAAGCTCGCCAGCACCAGGTAGAACGCCAGGATGAAGGTGTTCTTCAGCAGCGTGCCGAAGACCGGGTTGCTGAAGAACAGCTCGAAGTTCTTAAATCCGACCCAGTCGCTGCCCCAGGGCCCCTGGATGACGTTGTAGTCCTTGAATGCGATCACGGCGTTGCTGATCGGGATGTACTTGAAGATGACGAAGTACGCCACCGGCACGATCACCAGCAGGTAGAGCTGCCAATGCCGCCGCCAGGACCGCTGCGCCTCGGCCCAGCGGCTGCGCCGGCGGTACGGGGTGGCGTTGCGGCGCCCGCCGGAACGGGCCGGCGGCTCGGTCGTGCCGGCCGGCGGGTTCGGGCGCTGACCGTCCATCGCCGTCCCGGCCTGCGGGCCTGGCGGTGCGTCGTCGGGCTGCCCGGTCGTGCGTAACGGTGACCTCACTGTCACACCTCCTGGTGATAGGGCGCAGGGGTGGTGCCGGTTTGCGGTGTGGACGCCCGGTGCCGGAGGCGGCGCCGGCGGGTCAGGCAACGACGAGCGACTGGATGCTCACCGCGGCCGCTCCGCGGGCCCACTCCTCGAACGGCAGCGGACGGATGGAAAGGGGGCAGTCGACGGCGGCGCCGAATGCCTGGCGTTCGAAGCCGGCGCGGATGTGCGCCTCGAACAGGTCGTAGGCGGCCAGACCCTCGCCGGACACGACGATGCGCGCGGGACCGACCAGGTTCGCGACGGCCGCGATCCCGGAGCCGATCGCGCTGCCGGCGCGGGCGAAGACCGCGCCGACCCGCTCGTCGCCGGCCCGCGCCAGGGCCACCGCGTCGTCGATGGTGAGCTCGGGCCGGCCGGAGCGGTCCCGGGCCTGCCGGACGATGGCCTCCGTGCCGGCGATGGCCTCGACGCAGCCGCGACCGCCGCAGTGGCAGTCCGGGCCGCTGGCGTCGACGGCGATGTGGCCGATCTCGCCGGCCACACCGTGCGAGCCGGAGACCAGCCGGCCGTTGACGACCAGGCCGCAGCCGATACCGGTGCCCACGGTGACGAGGGCGAAGGACTCGGCGCCCACGCCCTCGCCGAACCAGTGTTCGGCGGCGGTCAGCGCCTTGACGTCGTTCTCCACCGTGACGGCGAGTCCGGTCGTGCGGGCCGCGTGCTGGCTCAGCGGTACGTTGCGCCAGTGCAGGAACGGCGAGTACCGGACCTGGCCGGTGGTGCGGTCCACGTCGCCGGAGACGGCGAGGCCCAGCCGGCGGGTGCGTGACCGGTAGTCGCCGGGCCCGTCGAGCAGCCCGTCGACGAGCCGGCCGAGTTCGGTGAGGACGGCCTCGACGCTCGGATCGCTCAGCGGCCGGCGGGCGGTGGCCCGCACGTCCGCGCAGAGATCGCAGACCACGCCGATCAGCTCGTCGGCGGTGATCTTCACACCGACGAAGAACTCGCGGTCCGCCTGGACGGCCAGCGGACTGGCCGGGCGTCCGGCGCCCGCGCTGGTCCGCTCCGTCGCGGCCAGCTCGTACAGGTAGCCCATGTCGATGAGCGGCCGGGCGGCCTTGGTGACGGCGGCGGAGGACAGCCCGAGCCGGCGTGCAAGGGTGACCCGGCTCAGCGGTCCCTCGGTCAGCACCGCCGTGAACACCGCGGTTGCCGCCGGGGCCGCGGCGAGCGAAGCCGTACCGGTCTCTGGAAACATAGGCGAAACGTAGGAGGTATAATTAACTTCGTCAAGTATTGAATTGCCCCGGGAGCGGTCCTACGCTCATCGGCACTCAGCGGCCTGCGGCCGCCCGCGCCGAACCGAGGACCTGATGCCCCCGTGCTGTTCGACCCCGCTCACCGCCTGTGGCTGCTGCGCGGCCCGACCACCTCGTACGCCGTCCGGCTCGCCGAGGACGACAGCGTGCGCCACGTCCACTGGGGTGCCGCGCTGACCCTCGCACAGGCCACGGAGGTGGCCGAGCGCACCTCACCGGCGGCCAGTAGTTTCGAGGCGGTGGCCGGCGTCGACGAGCTGGCGGTGGAGGGCGGCGCCCGGTTCGGGCCGCCCAGCCTGCTCGTGCGCTTCGCCGACGGCACCCGGGCGATCGAATGGCGCTACGCCGGCCACGATGCCGACGGCGGCCACCTGCGCATCCACCTGCACGACCGGCACTATCCGCTGCGTGCGACCCTGCACTACCGGATGCACCCCGGCAGCGACGTGATCGAGCGGTGGACCACCATCGAGAACCCCGAGGACGGGGCCGCGGTCACGATCCTGCGCTGCGACTCCGCCGCCTGGGCGGTTCCGCACCGCCCGGCGTACCGGATGAGCCACCTCACCGGCGGCTGGAACAGCGAGTTCCAGCTGCGGCGCACCGAGGTACCCGTTGCCGAGACGGTCCTGACCAGCCGGCGCGGCATCACCAGCCACCACGCCAATCCATGGCTCGCCGTCGACGACGGCACCGCCGGCGAGGAGCACGGCGAGGTCTGGAGCACCGCGCTCGCCTGGAGCGGCAGCTGGCGGATCACCCTGCACCGCGACCCGTTCGGCCGGACCACCTGGACCGGCGGCTTCGGCCACGAGGGACTCAGCTGGTCGCTCGCGCCCGGCGAGGCGCTGGACACCCCGGTGTTCGCCGGCCACTACACCGCGGGCGGGTTCGGTGCGGCCAGCCGTGCCTGGCACGCATACGTCCGCCGGCACGTGCTGTCCCACCCCGACGAGACCCGGCCCGTGCTCTACAACTCGTGGGAGGCGACCGGCTTCAACGTCGACGAGGCCGGGCAGATGGCCCTCGCGGCACGCGCCGCCACCCTCGGCGTCGAGCTGTTCGTGACGGACGACGGCTGGTTCGGCGAGCGCAGCAGCGACCGGGCCGGTCTCGGGGACTGGGTGCCCAACCAGGTCCGCTTCCCCACCGGGCTGGGCCCGCTCGCCGCGGAGGTGCGCCGGCTCGGCATGCGCTTCGGGTTGTGGGTCGAGCCGGAGATGGTCAACCCCGACAGCGACCTCTACCGGGCACACCCGGACTGGGTGCTGCACATGGCCAACCGCGACCGCACCGAGATGCGCCACCAGCTCGTGCTCAACCTGGCTCGGCCCGACGCCGCCCGGTGGACCCACGCCTGGCTCGACCGGCTGGTGACCGAGCACGGCATCGACTTCCTCAAGTGGGACGCCAACCGTCCGTTGACCGAGGCCGGATGGCCCGGCCACGCCGATCCCGACCGGCTGTGGATCGAGCACACCCGGGCCGTCTACCGCATCATGGACCGGTTGCGGGCCGACCACCCGGGGCTGCGCATCGAGGCGTGCGCCGGCGGCGGCGGCCGGGCCGACCTGGGCATCCTGGCCCGCACCGACCAAGTGTGGACATCGGACAACACCGACGCCGTCGACCGCATCGGCATCCAGCACGGATTCAGCCAGCTCTACCCGGCGCAGGTCATGGGCGCCTGGGTCACCGACAGCCCGAACCCGGCCACCGCGCGGCGCACCCCGCTGCGGTTCCGCTTCCACGTCGCCATGGCCG
>DATJJB010000771.1:0-4600 GCA_035492655.1 Kutzneria sp.
TGGTGCTGCACCGATTCCGGGACGTTCGTCGGCACGGGCCCATCCTGCCGGGTTCGACGGCGAGCAGCGAGGCGTTTAGCGCGCGGCGCGGGCGCCAGACCCAACCACCGCCTCACTCCGAGTACAGCGACTCGATCTCCGCGGCGTAGCGCTCGGCGATGGGACCCCGGCGTAGTTTCAAGGTGTGGGTGAGCTCGGGGCAGCCGGGCTCCCACCAGGTCGGCAGGATGGCGAAGCGCTTGACCTGCTCGACGCGGGACAGGCGCAGGTTGCCGGCCTCGATGCCGTCGGCGACGGCCTGGCGGACGTCGGGGTCGGCGGCGAGCGTGGGAAGGTCGGCGTCGAGGGCGTGGCCGGCGGCGAAGCCCTTGAGCACCTCGGGTTCCAACAACACCAGGGCGACGTTGTAGGGGCGGGCGTCGCCGATGACGACCAGCTGGCCGATGAGGGGACAGCCGGCCTTGATGGTGTTCTCGATGGTGCTGGGCGACATGTTCTTGCCGCTGGAGTTGATGATCAACTCCTTCTTGCGGTCGATGATGCGGACGTAGCCGTCGGGATCCATGGTGGCGACGTCGCCGGTGTGCAGCCAGCCGTCGGCGTCGAGGGTGGCGGCGGCATGGGTGACGGAGCCGCGGTAGCCCTTCATCACGAGTGCGCCGCGGACGAGGAGTTCGTTCTCGTCGCCGAGGCGGAGCTCGACGCCGGGAATGGCGGGGCCGCAGGTGCCGAAACGGTTGGCGTCCGGGGGATTCAGCGTCGCCAAGCCGCAGACCTCGGACATGCCCCAGCCCTCGGACAGGGGAATGCCGAGTGCGTTGATGAACTCGACGGCGTCGGCGGTGATGGGGGCGGCGCCGCACAGGGCGTAGCGGATCTGGTCGAAGCCGATCATCGCCCGCAGCGGGGCCAAGGTGCGCTCGTCGGCCTGCTGGTAGCGAGCCCGCAACTGCTCGTCGGGGTCCTCGGTGCGGACGAAATCGAGACCGAGGCGAACGGCCTGGGTCAACGCCGTCTTGCGGGCCTGGTTGACCTCGCCGGTGATCATGGCCTCGACGCCGGCGCGGATGTTGTACCAGACCTGAGGCACGGCACCGAAGATCGTCGGCCGGCACTCCACCAGCGCGGCCAGCACGGCCCGGCGGTTGGCCACGCAGGTGACCTGGAGACCGGTGACGATCTGCGTGTAGTGCGTGCCCCACCGGTCGGCGACGTGCGCGTGCGGCAGGAACGAGATGATCCGGTCGTTGTGGTCGGCCGGCAGCACCGACTCGGCGGCGGTCACCGCGGCGATCATGTTCCGGTGGCTGAGTTCCACCCCTTTGGGCGGCCCGGTGGTGCCGGACGTGTAGATCAGCGTCAGCACGTCGTCCGGCTCGACGGCTCGCCAGGTGGCCTCGAAGTCGAAGTCCTCGGGTGCCCGCGTCGCCAGCTCGGCCAAGCCGATGGTGCCCTCGGGGGCGGCGTCGACGCAGACCACGTGCTCGACGGCGGTGCCCTCGCGACCGGCCAGCACGGCGGGCAGGAACTGCTCCTCGCAGATCACCACCCGGTTGCCGGCGTTGCCGACCAGGAACTGGATCTGCTCCGGCGACGAGGTGTTGTACAGCGAGAACGGGGTGGCACCGAGGTGGAACACGGCGGTGTCGACGAGGTGGAACTCGGGGCGGTTGACCATCATCAGGGCGACGGTGTCGCCGCGGCGCACGCCCAGCGCGGCCAGCCCGGCGGCGAGATGCCGCACCCGGTCGGCGTACTCACGCCAGGTGACGGTGACCGCGTCGGCCGGGGTGCGCAGCGCCACCAGGTCGGGGTGCTTGGCCGCCGTCGCCTGGAACACGGCGCACAGCGTGCTCATCTCGGTCTGTCACCCCCCGATCCCGTCCCGCCTCCCCCAGGTCGCGTTGACGCTAACAGCTCCCCTGATTGGTGCCAATCAACGCGTCCGAGTGCCGTGAGGGTGGTGGCCGACCGGTCGCGGTGATACAAAGAGAGGGAATCGTCTCACCGTTTCGGGAGGCGGCCATGGACCTGGCCGGACCGGGCTCGTTGCACTGGCGGCACGCCGGTGACAACCGCGTGCTGATCCTGCTCGTACGGGTCGGTCTGCTCCAGCTGATGCATCCCGGCCTCGGCGCCGGCGTCCACGATCATTCCGACTTCTTCGGCGAGCCGTGGGAGCGGATCATCCGCTCGGTGCCGCAGATCCAGGGCGTCACCTTCGACTGGCCGAACGCGGCCTCGACGGCCGAGCAGATCACCGCCTATCACGTCGACATCAAGGGCACCGACGAGCAGGGACGGCGCTATCACGCGCTCGATCCGGAGACCTATTTCTGGGCCCACCTGACAATTTTCGACACCATGATCCGGTCGATCGAGCTGTTCGACCATCGCCTGGACGACCGCGAGAAGGCCCAGCTGTACGCCGAGACGCTGGCCGGCTACCGGCTCTACGGCGTCAGCGACCGGTTCGCGCCGGACGACTGGGCCGGCTACCAGCGGTACCTGGACCGGATGTGCCGGGAGGTGCTGGAGGTGACGCCGGTGGCCAAGGGCCTGCTGGCCTTCGTCGAGCAGCCGCCGGAGCGCTTCCCGCTCGTGCCGGCCCCGCTGTATCGCCTGGTCAAGCGTCCGTTCGGCAAGTTCCTGTGGTGGGTCAACCGGGGCACCCTGCACCCGGCGATCCTGGCCCGCATCGGGGCCACCTGGACCGCCCGCGACGAGCGCCGGCTGCGGATCTTCGCCCGGATCGTGCACGTGCTGTGGCCGCTGGTGCCGTACCGGCTGCGGTATTCGCCCCGCTCCCGGGCGGCGATGAGACGGGTCGCCGGTGCCGGTTGATGACGACCTGATCCTCGACGCGGCCGTCGAAGAGCTGCGTGACTACGGTCTGAGGCGCACCAGCGTGGACAACGTGGCCCGCCGCGCCGGGCTGTCCCGGGCCACCGTCTACCGGCGGTTCGAGAGCAAGAACGTGCTGGTCCAGGCGGCTCTGGTGCGGGAGAGTGCCCGGTTCTTCGGCGAGATCGTCGCTGCCATCGGGCCGCTGCCGTCGGCCGAGGAACGGCTGGTCGAGGGATTCGTGGTGGGGCTGCGCAAGGTTCGCACCGATGCCCTGCTGACCCGGCTGCTGGTCAGCGATCCCGAGGAGCTGGTGCCGTACCTGACGCTGCGCGGCGCGGGCGTGATCGCCGCGGCCAGCGAGTTCCTGGTGTCGCAGTACGCGGAGGTCGGCGGTTCGATGTCCCGCGATCCGCGTGTCCTGGCGGAAATGCTGGTGCGGCTGGCCATTTCCTTCACGCTCACGCCGGACGGCTCGATCGCCGTTGACGACGACGACGCCGTGCGGGACTTCGCCCGCGGCTACCTGGTGCCGCTGATGTCCTGATCGGATCTGGTGCCGCCGCACCCCCGAGTGCCATGGTGGGCGCGAACGAGGGGAGTGGTCATGGCCGAGGTGTGCGTGATCGGTGCCGGCTCGTCCGGCATCGCGGCGGCGCAGGTGTTGCAGGCGCGCGGCATCGACTTCGACTGCTACGAAGCGGGGTCGCAGGTCGGCGGCAACTGGCGGTACCTCAACGACAACGGCATGTCGTCGGCCTATCGGTCGCTGCACATCAACACGTCCACCCGGCAGATGCAGTACGCCAGCTACCCGATGCCGCCCGGCCTGCCGGCCTACCCCAATCACTTCCAGATCGCGCGGTACTTCGACGATTTCGTGGACCACTTCGGGCTTCGTGACAAGATCGCCTTCCGCACCGAGGTCACGGCGGTCGTGCCCAGGGATGGCGCTTATGACGTGACGATCAAGGCTGACGGTGAGGAACGGACGCTGCGCTATCGCTCGGTGATCGTGGCCAACGGGCACCACTGGGATCCGCGGGAGCCGGAGTTCCCGGGGGAGTTCACCGGCGAGCGCGTGCATTCCCACTACTACAAGACGTTCGATCCGTACGTGGGCAAACGGGTTGTCGTGCTGGGCATCGGCAACTCGGCGTGCGACATCGCCGTCGAACTCTCCCGCGTCGCCGATCGCACGTTCCTGGCCATGCGCCGCAGCGCCCACGTGTTGCCCAAGTTCCTGTTCGGCATTCCGACCGATCACCTGACGACGTCGCCGCTGGCTCGCGGACCGCTGTGGCTGCAACGGCTTTCCATGCGAGCAATGCTCGCTGTGACCCGTGGCAGCGTGACCAAGTACGGCCTGCCCGCGCCGGACCACAAGGTGCTGGCCGCGCATCCGACCGTCTCCGACGACATTCTCACCCGCATCGGCCACGGCGACATCGCGGTGAAACCGAATATTGCTCGATTCGACGGCTCGGTTGTCGAATTCACCGACGGCAGCCGGGAAGAGGTCGACGCCGTCATCTACTGCACCGGCTACAAGATCACCTTTCCGTTCCTCGACTCGTCGGTGCTCGACCCGCAGGACAACGAGATTTCGCTCTTCCATCGCGTAGTCCACCCAAAGAATCCGGGGCTGTACTTCATCGGCCTGGTGCAGCCGCTCGGCGCGATCATGCCGCTGGCCGAGGCACAATCGGCCTGGGTGGCGGACCTGCTCGACGGCACTGCCACGCTGCCGCCAGCC
>DATJJB010000772.1:0-7436 GCA_035492655.1 Kutzneria sp.
CTTTTCTCACGCGGCCCGGGCTTGGTGGTAGACGAAGGTGTCCCGGGTGAGGCCGGCGTGCCACGCGGCGGACAGGGGGACGCCGCGCCACGGCCGGCCCTCGGGCCCGGCGATCGAGTCGAGTGCGGACAGCCGGATGAACTGTCCGTTGCCGCACAGGGGTTTCGTGTCGTTACGACGGGTGGTGAGCCAGCCGAGCCAGCCCCGCCGCGGAGTGCTGGACCGCACGTCGACCTGCACGGAGCCCATGCGCGGATCCTCGAAGTGGGCGGCGGTCAGGTTGAGGCAGTTCCACAGCGGCCGGCTGTCGGCGTCGAGCACCACGACCACCGCGCGGGCCGGCGCCGCGTGCCGACCCTGCCACGCCTTCAGGGCCCGATAACCGGCGTTGAGCGCGTCCTCCTTCCCGGTCCGTGCCTGCGGCCGGTAGCGCTGCACGAGGTGGATGTGCCGACCTTCGACCCGGCGCAGGTTGCGCACCACGGTGGCGGTCCGGTCGTCGGAGCCGTCGTCGATAACCCAGAGGTGGGCGGCCCGGAAGTGCTGCCGCAGGTACGTCATGGTGGCCCCGATGACGGCCTGCTCGTCCCGGCACGGCACGAAGAAGTGCCACTCCAGCTTGGTCGGATCGCCCATCCTCACGGCCTTTCCCGGCGCACGGTCAACCAGCAGAACAACACCACCGCCGCCACGCCGCCGAACACGTCGGCCGACGGCCCCAGCCACACCGTGAGCTGGTCGAACGCCACCAGTGCCACGGCGGTGTAGCCCAGCGCCACCACTGTTTTCCGGGTGATCCGGGGGCTCAGCGCGACCAGCACCGAGCTGAACAGCAGCAGCGGCACGAGCACCTGGGCCGACGAGCCCAGTTGTCCTATGTGGACGGACGGGTTGGCCAGCCGGGTCAGCGCCAGCTCGACGCCCTGGTAGAGCCGGTGGGCGAGCACCAGCCCGGCGGCCGCCGCGACCAGTAGCACCGCGACGGCGCGGGCCGGGGCCCGGCCGTGCGGGGTTGTCACAGCTGTCACGCGTGGTCCTTTCACGTTCGCCTCGGTGCAGATATCGGGACGGGCTCCGTTCCGCTGAACGGCCGGATCGGGTGGCCAGGTGACGCTGGACCGGCTGAGATCGGCACCCTGCGTAACGGCTGCTGGGCGAAACGGCTGAACGTTGTCCCTCATGTGGGTCTCTGGGCTTTGCCTATTTCGGGTGAAGGTTGATAGTCCAAAGCCGCGGGTGATCACTGCGCCCCGCCATCCCCCGGAGGTCGAAACCATGTCGGGAGCACGCATGCGTCTGTCCACACGGGACACGCGGGACATGTGAGGAGCCGAAGCCGTGAGCGAGCTTGCGAGTGAACCATTGTGCACGGCGAGCTTGCTCGCAGACATTCCGAGCGCTGGCGAGGAGGTTCTGTGAGCGAGCTTGCGAGTGAACCATTGAGCACGGCGAGCTTGCTCGCAGACACTCCGAGCGCTAGCGAGGAGGTTCTGTGAGCACCGAAGTGCTGTTGCTGGCCGGGACCCGGCCGGAGGCACTCAAGGCCGCGCCGGTGGCCAAGGCGCTGGCCGGCCATCCCCTGCTGCGTCCGATGATCGTGCACAGCGGTCAGCACGTCGGCATGGTCGAGCAGGCGCTGTCCGCCTTCGACCTGCGGCCGGACGCGTTCGTGCCGCTGCGCCGCGAGATCGGCAGCCAGGCCGAGCTGGTCGCCGGCATGCTGCGCCGGCTGGACGAGTTGATCGTGCGTCGCCGCCCGGCCGCCGTGATGGTGCAGGGCGACACGTCCACCGCGCTGGCCGGCGCGCTGGTCGCGTTCTGGCGCGGTGTGCCCGTCGCGCACCTGGGCGCCGGCCTGCGCACGGGCGACCTGGCCGCGCCCTTCCCCGAGGAGGGCAACCGGCAGATGATCTCGCGCGTCGCCGCGCTGCACCTGGCGCCGACCGAGGCCGCCGCGCGCACGCTGCTGGCCGAGGCCGTGCCGAGCAAGCGCATCACCGTCACCGGCAACACCATTGTGGACGCGCTTGAGCACGTCGCGGCGGCGAAGCTGCCGCCGCGCAGCGAGACCCTGCTCGACCTGGAGGCGCGCGTCAGCGCCGACGGTGCCCGGATCGTGCTGGTGACCATGCACCGTCGCGAGTCGTGGGGCGAGCCGCTCGACCGGGTCCTCGCCGCCGTGCGGTCCATGGTGGACCGTCACCCCGACATTCACGTCCTGTTGCCGGCGCACCCGAATCCGGCGGTGCAGGCCCAGGTCTCCGGCGCGTTGCAGGGCAACGACCGGGTCTGGCTGAGCGAGCCGCTGGACTACCCGGACCTGATCCGCGCGCTGCGGCAGGCGGCGCTGGTCGTGACCGACTCCGGCGGCCTGCAGGAGGAGGCGCCGAGCTTCGGCGTGCCGGTGCTGGTGGTGCGGGACCACACCGACCGCACCGAGGCGGTCGACGCCGGCTACGCCTGGGTGGTCGGCACCGACGACACCCGCATCGTGGCCGAGGCCGACTGGCTGCTCGGCTCGCACCTGCGGCTGCCGGCCGGGCACAACCCGTTCGGTGACGGGCAGGCCGGCCATCGGGTGGTGGCCGCGCTCGACCGGCTGTTGGGCACCGGCGGAGTGGGCGCGTGCACCCCCGAATTGGTCGCACTGCGGTGACCTGTCACTCGTCCGGGTGGCAGTCGCGCCATCGGGTTACATGACGGCGAGCGAGCGCAGATGATCGGACCGCAACGTTGCTCACTCCCGAAAGGACGATCATGTTCAGCAGGAGCGCGCGGCGCGTCGGAGCCGGGGCGGTCGCGGTGATCGCGGCGATGGCGCTCACGGCGGTTCCGGCCGGGGCGACGCCGCTTGGCCAGACCTCGCTGGGGCAGGTCGACGTGACCAGGGCCGGGCGTCCGGTCACCGTGCCGCCCATCGCGCCGTGTGACGTCACCGCCGACCAGCAGAACTCCAGCAACGGCACGCATGCCTACGGTGTCGCCACGTTCGGCGCCGGCAGCACCACGTGCACCAGGGACGCCGGGGCAAAGACGGCCAAGATGCAGGCCAACGGCGACAGCTTCGACCTGACCGCGCTGGTGCCCTACGGCGGCCCGGAGATCAAGCTGGCCGGCTACTCGGCCAGCTGCGCGGCGACGACCACCAGCACGACCGCGAACTTCCAGTTCAGCGGCCTGCAGGGGGTCACGGCGCCGAAGCCGATCCCGGCCAACTACACCACCACCGTCGGCCCGGCCGACGACCCGCGGGCCCGCATCACCTTCAACGAGGTGATCCAGGCCCAACCCAACGACGGCAGCGTGACCATCAACATGCTGCACATCGTGCTGTTCCCGAACGGGGACGGCCCGATGAGCGGCGAGATCATCGTCGGCCACGCCGCCTGCTCGCCCGTGTCGTGACGGTTCCTCGGGGGTTCAGCCGACCCTCGGGGAACCCACGAACGACACGCCGGCGCCTTCGAGCTCGGTGAGCGCGAAGTCGGTGCTCTTCGCGCCGACGGCGGCGGTCAGGTCGAGCAGCACGGTGGTGTGGAAGCCGAGGTCGTGCGCCTCCCGCGCGGTCGCCTTCACGCAGTAGTCGGTGGCGATGCCGACCACGTCCACGCGGTCGACTCCCTTGGCCCGCAACCAGTCCGCCAGCGAGATGCCGTCCGGGCCGACGCCCTCGAAGCCTGAGTACGCGGCCGCGTGCGCGCCCTTGGAGAACACCGCCTCGATCGGGGCCACGTCCAGCGCCGGGTGGAACGACGAGCCGGGTGTGCCGGCCACACAGTGCACCGGCCAGCTCGACGCGTAGTCCGGGTTGTCGCTGAAGTGCGCGCCTGGGTCCTGGTGGTAGTCCCGGGTCGCCACCACGTGGTCGTACCGGCTGGCCGCGATGTGCCGCGAGATGTCGGCCGCCACCGCCGCGCCGCCGGCCACCGCCAGCGAGCCGCCCTCGCAGAAGTCGTTCTGCACGTCCACCACGATCAGTGCGGTAGCCATCGGTTGCCTCACAGGAAGGTCGTCGGGATCGCCGGTTCGCCGTGCGAGAGCTTCAGGCCCTCCCACGGCACGCTGACCAGGGCCTGCCGCAGCCGTTCGCGGCTCTGCTCGATGGTCGGCAGGTCGGGCACGGGCTGTCCAGCCCGCAGCAGGGGGATCTGGAGGTCGCGGTCGTGCTCGCCCAGTGCCGGCTTGTGGCCCTCGGTGTAGACGACTTCCTCGATGGCCGTGCCGGTTTCGCGGTAGCGGCGCAGCGCGCCCTTGCGACCGCCGCGGGATTCCTTGTGCGAGCTGCGCTTGGCCACCGGCCGGCCCTCGACCTCAACCAGCTTGTAGACCATGCCCGCGGTCGGCGCACCTGAACCCGTCACCAGCGAGGTGCCGACGCCGTAGCTGTCCACCGGCTCGGCCCGCAGCGCCGCGATGGCGTACTCGTCGAGGTCGCCGGAGACGACGATCTTCGTGTTGCGAGCGCCGAGCGCGTCCAGCTGCTCGCGGGCCTGCCGGGCCAGCGGGCCGACGTCGCCGGAGTCGATGCGGATCGCGCCCAGCTCCGGGCCGGCCACCTCCACCGCGGTCTGGATGCCCTTGGTGATGTCGTACGTGTCGACCAGCAGCGTGGTGCCCGCGCCCAGCTGATCCACCTGCGCCTGGAACGCCGCCGCCTCGCTGTCGTGCAGCAGCGTGAAGGCGTGGGCCGAGGTGCCGGCGGTCGGGATGCCGTAGCGGCGGCCCGCCTCCAGGTTGGACGTGGCCGTGAAGCCGGCCAGGTAGGAGACGCGGGCCGAGGCCACCGCCGCCTCCTCGTGGGTGCGGCGCGAGCCCATCTCGATCATGCGACGGCCGTTGGCCGCGGTGACCATGCGGGCCGCCGCCGAGGCGATCGCGCTGTCGTGGTTGAGGATCGACAGCGCCAGCGTCTCCAGCACCACACCGGTCGCGAACGGCGCGCGCACGGTCAGGATCGGCGAGCCCGGGAAGTACAGCTCGCCCTCCGGGTAGCCGTCCACGTCGCCGGTGAACTCGTAGTCGGCCAGCCAGGCCAGCGTCCGCTCGTCCACCACCTCGGCCGCCGCCAGCTGGTCGAGCTCGGCCCGGTCGAACCGGAACCGGGTGATCGCGTCCAGCAGCCGGGCGGTGCCGCCGACCACGCCGTAGCGGCGGCCGTCGGGCAGCCTGCGGGCGAAGACCTCGAACACGCAGGGGCGGTCCGCGGTGTCGTCGCGCAGCGCGCTGGACAGCATCGTCAGCTCGTAGTGGTCGGTGAGCAGCGCGGTGCTCGTACTGGTCATAGCTGGTCAGCCTAATGGGGAACGGCATGACACCATTGGCGGTATGACCACGCCCGTCGAGCAGCACAAGCCGGAGGTGGAGTCGGTCGGCAGCGAGGACCACCCGTGGCTGACCGTCGTGTGGAACGACCCGGTCAACCTGATGTCCTACGTGACCTACGTGCTTCAGAAGATCTTCGGTTACAGCCGCGAGAAGGCCACCAAGCTGATGTTGGACGTGCATCACAAGGGCCGGGCGATCGTGTCCTCGGGCAGCAAGGAGAAGGTGGAGACCGACGTGGCGAAACTGCACGCCGCCGGCCTGTGGGCGACCATGCAGCAGGACTCGTAGTGCGGGGTTGGCGGCGGCGTGGCGAGCAGGTGGTCGCCGAGGTGGACCGGCAGGAGGCGGCGATCCTGCGCGGGCTGGTCGGCCAGGTGCTGGACATGCTGGCCGCGCGGGAGCAGGACGCGCCCGACGACGAGCTGGCCGAGTTGACCGGGATCAGGGTGGGGCCCTCGACCGCCCCGGACGACCCGATCCTGTCCCGGCTGCTGCCCGACTTCCACCGGTTGGACGACGACAAACCGTCCAAGGAGGACCTGGACTCGGCGGCCGCGTTGCGCAGCCTGCACGAGCCGGAGCTGCTGGAGTTCAAGACCGGCGTGGCCCAGATCGTGATGGACACCTGCCCGCCGGACGGCGGGCAGATCCACCTGTCGGTGGAGCAGGCCGACGCCTGGCTGTCGGCGATCAACGACGTGCGGCTGGCCCTGGGCACCGCGCTGGACGTCACCGAGGACATGCCGGACGAGCTGCCCGAGGACGATCCCCGCTCCTCGCACCTCGGCGTGTACCACTGGCTGACCTGGGTGCAGGAGAGCCTGGTCACCGCGGTGTCGTCGTGATCACCGACGTGCCCGGTGTGCTGGTCGGCCAGTACCAACGGCTGGGCGACGGCTGGGCCACCGGCACGACCGTCGTGTTGACGCCGGACGGCGCGGTCGCCGGCGTGGACCAGCGCGGCGGCGCGCCCGGCACCCGGGAGACCGACGTGCTGGAGCCGTCCCGGCTGGTGCAGGAGATCCAGGGCGTGTGCCTGACCGGCGGCAGCGCGTACGGGCTGGCCGCCGCCGACGGCGTGATGCGCTGGCTGGCCGAGCGCAATCACGGTGTCCGCGTGGGGGAGTTGCCGCACGAGGTCGTGCCGGTCGTGCCGTCGGCCGTGCTGTTCGACCTCAAGCTGAGCGACTGGGGCAACCGCCCCGACGCCTCCTTCGGTTACGCGGCGTGCGAGGCGGCGTCCGACGGGCCCGTCGAGCAGGGCTGCGCCGGCGCCGGCACCGGTGCGCGATGCGGGTCGCTCAAGGGCGGCATCGGCACCGCCAGCATGGTCGTCGACGGGCTCACCGTCGGCGCCATCGCGGCCGTGAACGCCATGGGCGAGGCCGTGAATCCGGCCGGTCTGCCCTGGGCCCTCGACCACGAGATCGACGGCGAGTTCGGCGTGTCGTCCCCCGGCGCGCCGTCCGTGGAACTCCGACCCAAGCGCTCCGCGTTGAACACCACGATCGGTGTGGTCGCCGTCGACGCCGTGCTGTCCAAGGCCGAGTGCCAGCGGATCGCCGCCGTCGCCCACGACGGCCTGGCCCGGGCCATCCGGCCCGCGCACGCCATGTACGACGGCGACACCATCTTCGCGCTGGCCACCGGCCGGCAGGAGCTGACGGGAGTGCGGGGCATGGCGCTGGACCGGGTGTGCGAGGCCGGCGCGCAGGTGTTCGCCCGGGCCATCGTGCACGGGATCCTGGCGGCCACCTCGGTCGCCGGCGTCCCGGCGTACCGTGACGCATGGCCGGAGGCTCTGGGGGGACGATGAGCGTGTACCGCGTTGTCGTGTTCAACGACGACCTGAACACGATGGTGCTGGTCACCGACGTGATCAACCGGGCGTGCGGCGTCCCGCTGCCCGAGGCCGCCGCCATGATGAGGCGTATCCACACCGAGGGGTGCTCAACGGTGGGACTGCTCCCGACCAGGGACGACGCCGAGTCGATGGCCGCCCGGCTGCTGGGCTTCGGCCTGCGGGTGAAGGTGGAGGCGAACCGGTGACCGTGCGCTACGAGTTCGACGTGGTGGTCGGCGAGAGCCAGGTGCTGATCAAGCTCAGCGAG
>DATJJB010000773.1:0-3065 GCA_035492655.1 Kutzneria sp.
CACGCTGAGCACGAATCCGGCATTGTGCGGCAGCCGGCCGACCGGATCGTCGGAGGTGGCGAGTGCTCGCGGTGCCGGGTGCAGCGCGTCGTCCAGCCTCGTCGGCGTGACCACGGCGGCCGGCACGACCTTCGGCGCGGCCGCTGTGACCGTGCCGTCCGCCATCTTCGGCAGCAACCCGTTGCCGGCCTGGTTGTCGTGGCCGAAAAGGGACTTCATCAGCCGGGACGCCGGCCGGGCGGCGCGGCGCATGGCCGGCGAAACCGGCGCGGCCCCGACATTACTTCCGGCCACGTGGAATTGGACGGTCTGGTCGTCCGCGGTGACCCGCGGATGCGCCGGCGCGGTCAGCCGCAGCGGGCGGCCGGTGGGCGCGGCGGCGAGCATCGTGCTGGCCGGCGTCGGCGAGACGTGCTTGCCCTGCAACGCATGCCCGACCTCGCGGGCCAGCTGCGCGGCACGGATCTTGTTGTTCGCCGCCACCACGTCGCCGATCTGCGCCCAGGCGGCGTTCACGTACTCGTCCTTGTTCTCCTGCACCACCCGCGTGCCGTAGTTGGCCGCCACCCGGAACCGCGGGTCCAGGTTGAGCCGGTGCACCCAATCCGGGGCGTTCGGGTCCACGATCGGCTTGCCATGGTCGTCGGTCACCAGCCGCCGGGTCAGCGCGTGCCACCGGCCGTAGAGCGGCGGCGTGATCACCGGATCGGTCTGCGCGGCCAGGTCCGGCCCGAGGTCGGCGTGCGCGGCGGCGGCCGGCTGCGTGGTGTAGTCCTCGGCGAGGTTGATCAACGCCGCCATCGCCTGCTGGAACGGGTGCCGCGGGTAGACGACGTTGTCGTCTGTGTCCCAGGTGTCCCACCTGTCCGGCGGCCGAAGCGGCAGCTCCAGCGCGCCGCCGAGCTTGAGCACGCCGCCCAGGTCGGCCGGGCTGGTGATGCCGGGCAGGCCGGGACCGGCCGATTGGTGCACGTCCATGTCGCGGCGGCCCAGGGGATCCGTGGCCACGTTCGGGTGCAGCAGCCGCACCAGGAACTCGAAGTCGCCGGCGTCGCCGGTGCTGAAGAACCAGCGGTGGTAGTACGGCAACTGCCCGGGCACGGTCCGGTTCGCCACGTCCGAGCCCCAGCTGGAATCCCCGGCCTTCGCGGTCAGCGGTAGCCCGAGGCCGGCCAGCCGGCCGTTCTCGTAGGCCGGCACCAGGAACGCGTGGTAGTCGGTGTCTGGCTGGAGATGCCGCGGGCACATCAGCCGGGAGCACGCGTTGTCCGCATTGGTGTTGAGCACCTGTTCCAGGTTGGCGAGCGCGGTGCCGGTGTCGTCGGTCGGGGTCGTGCCGACGATCTCGCCGTTGACGTGCACATGCGCCCACGAGCCGAGTTCCGCGTACGGCGGCAGCGTGGCCGCCGGGTCCTTGACCGTGATGTACGGCAGCGGCCCACCGTTCGGCGTGCCCTCGGTGAACTCGCCGCCGCTGCCGTCCGTGTCGGCGGCGAGCACGACCAGCGCCAGCCACGGCCGCACGTTGAGACTGCCGTCGGTGGCCGCGGGGCTGTATCGCCAGGGGAAGTCCTCGTCGTAGAACTCGATGTGCGCCAAGAAGTTCGGCTCGAAGTTGGTCACCCAGGCCGGCGGCTCGGTCCGCGACACGGCCCGCGGGCTGATGCCGACCACGTCGCCCGGCCCGTACAGCTGCACGGTGTGGCTGACCGGCAGCGGAGGCAGCGTGCCGCCGTCCACGGCGTCCGCGTTGATCACCAGGTCGATCGGGATCACGGCCCGCTTGGCGGCCAGGTCCGGCGGGGCCGTCCCGATCAACGTGGACAAGCCGGTGCGCAGCCACGGCAGGAACGAGTAGGCGTTCGGGGTCGTCACGGAGTGAACACCTCCGCGGCGGTGAGCAGGTCGTCGGTGTCCGGCGTGCTGGCGGCGAGCCCGGACCGCGCGGTTCCCCCGAGCACCAGCACCCGGTTGTCGGACAGTGCAACAGCGGCGAACCCCCACCTTCCGGCGGTCAGTCCGGTTGCCGAGGTCCACAACTGCGGCGCGGACGGGTCGTAGACCAGGGTGCTCGGGAAGCCGGTGTCGTTGCGGGTGCTGTCGGTGCCGCCGACGACAAGCGCCTTGCCGCCGCCGATCGGGGCCGCGCGGTGGAATTCCCGACCCGCCGGCATATCGGCCTGCGCGGTCCAGCCGCCGCCCTGCGTGTACAGCTCGGCGGTGTCCCGGCTGAACGGATCGAACGTGCCGTCTCCGCTGGCCTGCGGGGCCGCGCCGCCGGTGACGAGGACAGTGGTCGGCGTCAGCAGTGTCGCCTGGTGATGGCTGCGCGGCACCGACATGCTAGCCGTCGGGGACCACCTGTTCTGCGTCGGGTCGTACAGCTCGCACAGTGCCAGCTGCGCCTCGCCGCGGCCGGTGGCGGTCACGCCGCCGCACACCAGCACCTGCCCGTTGTCCAGCAGCACAGCCGTGTGGCCGTAACGGGCGTCGGCCATCGCCGCCTTCGTGGTCCACGTCGTGCCGTCGAACAGTTCCACGGTGTTCAAGGCCCGCACCGCATCGCTGCCCGCGGGCACCGTCGCGCCGCCGATCACCAGGATCTGGTTGTTCTTCAACCGCACCGCGGCATGTCCCCACCGTCCGGCCTGCAAGCTCGGCGCGGACGCCCAGGTGTTCTTCGTATGGTCGTAGCGTTCGACGGTGGTCACGCCGGGTGCGTTCGGCGTCTTGTTAGCGATGCCGCCGATGACGAGCGCGTCGCCGCCGTCCAGGTCGGTCAGCGTGTGCAGCATCCGCGCGGCCAGGAGTGTGCTCGACTGCCACGTCTTCATGTCGGGGTTGTAGCGGGCCACGGTGTTGACCGGCGAGCCGGACTTGTCCGCCCCGCCAGCGACCAGCACCGTGTTGTCCGTCAGGCGGACCGCGTTGTCGTGCTGGCCGCGCCAGCTGGCCGCGGCCGGCAGGTCGCCGACGGAGGCCCAGGTGCCGGTGGTCATGGCGTCGAACCCTTCGCTCATGGGGTGAAGACCTCCGTTGTGGCGGTCGCGCCGCCCGCGACCAGC
>DATJJB010000774.1:0-5118 GCA_035492655.1 Kutzneria sp.
GGCAAGGGCACCCTGGTGTCGGCCCGTGGCATCGAGATCGGCCACGTGTTCCAGCTGGGTCGCAAGTACGCCGACGCCTTCGGGCTGGACGCGCTGGGCCCGGACAGCAAGCCCATCCGGATCACCATGGGTTCTTACGGCATCGGCGTCTCGCGCCTGGTCGCCGTGATCGCCGAACAGTACTTCGACGACCGCGGCCTGATGTGGCCCCGCATCGTCGCGCCGGCCGACGTGCACGTGGTCATGGCCGGCAAGGACGACGCCGTGCGCGAGGGCGCCGAGAAGCTGGCCGCCGAGCTGTCCGCGGCCGGCATCGAGGTGCTGCTGGACGACCGCAAGGCGTCGCCCGGCGTGAAGTTCGCCGACGCCGAGCTGATCGGCGTGCCGACCATCCTGGTCGTCGGCCGTGGCCTGGCCAGCGGCGTCGTCGAGATCAAGGACCGGGCGACCGGCGAGCGCGGCGACGTCCCGGTGGACGAGGCCGTCGCGCAGCTGGTCAAGCTGGTTCGCGGCTGAGCCGTCGGTGGCCCGGCGGCTGGCTCCAGGTCAGCCGCTGGGCCGCATGGACGTCATGATCTTCATGGCGTCGTCGTCGGTGAGCGCGTTGGGCACGCCCTGGTCGGCGAACAGCACCAGGATCACCGAGCCGGTGTCGGAGGTCTTCACCGCCGCGGCGTAGACCTTGGCCTTCGGCGGCGTGCACGGGTTGGTCGACTTCGGCGTGGTGATGTCGACGACCGACAGCGTGGCGCTGACCTTGCCGTCGGAGATCTTGATCTGCTTGGCCGGCTCGGCCTGCACGTCCGGGGCCTGGCCCGAGTCCGACTTGTAGGCCACGGTCGCCCAGTGCTTGGCCGTGTCCGGTGCCGACTGGTCCGCGCCCTCGGTGTCGTTGGCCGTGACGGCGGTGCCGGCCCGGACCGAGCCGGCCTGCCCGGCGCAGTAGCCCTTCATGTAGTACGCCGCGCCGGTGCCGGTGACGAAGTCGCCGTCGGACGGGCCCATGCCGGCGATCGAGTCCGGGTCGTCCTTGGTCCACTGCGTCTTCGGCACGTCGTAGGCGACGTTGCGGCGGTTGGACACCGCGACCTGCCAGCCCGGCACCCTCGGATCGAGCGGCTTCTTCCCGGTCGTCGTGGTCGGCGCCGGCTGCTGCGTCCGCTCGCCGGCCTGCGGCTGCCCGTTGCGGCCCAGCAGCACGACCGTCGTCACGACACCGGCCAGCACCAGCACGCCGACCAGCGTCAACACGATCGTCAGGGTGCGGCGGTTGCGCGGCGGCGGTCCCTGCGGCGGCTGCTGGTACATGCCGAAGCCGCCGTAGTTGGACTGGTACGGCTGCTGTTGGTACTGCGGCGGCGGCTGTTGCTGCTGGTAGCCGGGATACTGCTGCTGGCCGTAGTTGTAGCCGGGATACTGCGGCTGTTGCTGGGGCTGCTGCTGGCCGTACGGCTGCTGCTGCTGGTACCCGGGAACTCCCTGCGGCCCCGAGGAGTCCGGCCCGCCGGCCTGGCTGTCCCCGTAGCCCGATCCACCGCTCGGCCACGTCACGGCCGCAAACGCTACCGGTTGGGCAGTCTCCTGTCAGACGACCTGCGGCAACAGCTGGTGGGACTGGTGTCGGGGCAGGGCACCCGGGTACTACTCGTGCATGGCGACCCACGAGACCATTCCGGCGGATGTCCCCGAGGTCGAACCACTGGTCGAGCGGCTGCGGGCGCAGGACGTCGAAGTGGTCGCGCTGTCCTTCGTGGACAACGCCGGGATCGCCCGGGTGAAGACGGTGCCGCTGGCCAAATTGGCGGCCGCCGCTCGGTCCGGCATCGGTGCGTCGCCGTGCTTCGAGACCTTCTGCTTCGACGACATCATGGTGCAGGGCCGATTCCTCGGCGGCCCCGACGGCGACCTGCGGCTGGTGCCGGACCTGGCCCGGATCGTGCCGCTGGCCGCGCAGACCGGGTGGGCGTGGGTGCCCGCGGACAAGTTCCACCAGGAAGGCGACCGGTTCGAGGCGTGCCAGCGCGCCTTCGCGGCGGCGCAGGTGGAGGCGGCCGCCGCGCGTGGGCTGGAGTTGCGGATGGCGTTCGAGACGGAGTGGGCGCTGCTCACCCCGGCCGGCGATCCGGTCTTCGACGGCCCGGCCTACGGCTCGATCCGGCTGGAGCAGATCGCCGACTACAGCCGTGAGCTGCTGGCGGTGTTGCGGGCGCAGGACGTCGACGTCGAGCAGTTCCACCCCGAGTACGCCGCCGGGCAGCTGGAGGTGTCGGTCGAGCACAACGACCCGGTCGGCGCGGCCGACGACGTGCTGCTGGTCCGGCACACCATCCGGCGGGTCAGTCACCTGCACGGGTGGCGGTCGAGTTTCGCCCCGGTGCTCACACCCGACGCCGTCGGCAGCGGCGCACATCTCCATCTGTCCGTTGTGGACCAGTTCAGCGGCGGCAGCGGTCCGTTCGGGTTGCCACCGGTCGGCGAGGCCTTCCTGGCCGGCGTGCTGCGGGAGCTGCCGGCGCTCGTCGCGGTCGGCGCCGGCAATCCGGCCAGCTTCCTGCGCGCGGCGCCGTCACGGTGGGCCGGTGTCTGGCAGGCCTGGGGCAGGGAGACCCGTGAGGCGGCGATCCGGTTCATCACCGGCGTGACCGGCCTCGGCGCGACGGCTGCCAACGCCGAGGTGAAGTGCTTCGACGCGACGGCCAACCCGTACCTCGTGGTCGGCTCGGTCATCGCAGCCGGTCTGGCGGGCGTCGACGAAGGACTGCGACTGCCGCCGCCCATCACGGGGGATCCCGCAAATCTGGAGGAAAGCGTACGAATTGCTGCCGGCGTGCAACGGCTGCCGGAATCACCGGCGGCGGCCGCAAACGCTTTCGCGACGTCGAACGTGCTGGCCGCGGCGATGGGGGAGGTGCTGCATGACAGCGTGCTCACCGTCCGTCGAGGGGAAGCCCATCGGTTCGCCGACGCGTCGCCGGCCGAGTTGGCCGCGCTCACCCGGTGGCGGTGGTAGCGATGGTGACCGACGACCTCGTGCTCGTCGACCAGCACTGCCATGGCGTAGTCGCCGGTGACCTGGACCGCGCGCAGTTTGCTGGCTTGTTGACGGAATCCTCGAGTTTTCAAAACTCCTTCGAGTCGCTGCTCGGGCTGGCCGTCCGCCGCTGGTGCGCGCCGCGGCTCGAGTTGCCGGCGCACTGTTCCATCGACGAGTACCTGGATCGCCGGGCCGAGTTGGGCTGGCGACAGGTGAGTGCAACATTGCTCGGTTCCGTCGGCGTGGGGTCCTGGCTGCTGGACACCGGCCTGTCGGCGGCCGACACGCCGCTGACCGAACCAGAGGATTTTGCACATCTCGCCGGCGGTACCACGTTCGAGGTGCTTCGCCTGGAGTCCGTCGCCGAGCAGGCCGCGGCAAAAGAAGTCGAAGTTGCACATTTCCTCGACTTCGTCGAAGCCGAGGTGCGTGCCGGAGTCCAGGCCGGTGCCATCGGACTGAAGAGTGTCGTCGCCTACCGCACCGGTCTCGAACTGCCAGCCGAGCCGCCGGCCGACGTCGAGGTCGCCGCGGCGACGAGCGCGTGGCTGCGGTGGGGCGGCCGGCGGCTGGACGACCCGATCCTGCTGGCCTGGCTCGTGCACCTCGGCGTGCGAATCAGTGCGGAATTGAAAATTCCTCTCCAGTTGCACACCGGGTTCGGTGACGACGACGTCCGGCTGCACCGTGCCGACCCGGCGCTGCTCGGCGACTTCCTGAACGCCACGAAGGCCACCGGCGCAACCGTCGCGTTGCTCCACACCTGGCCGTTCCATCGCAACGCGGGCTATCTCGCCCACGTCTTCCCGCACGTGCTCGTCGACGTCGGGCTGGCCGTCCCCTATGTGGGTGACCGCGCCGGCGCGGTGTTGGCCGAACTGCTGGAACTCGCCCCGTTCCGATCGGTCTGCTTCTCATCGGACGGCTACGGCCTGCCCGAGCTCCACCATCTCGGCGCCACGCTGTGGCGGCGGGCGCTCGGTCGGCTGATCGACGACTGGCTGGCCGACGACGTCATGACCGTCGCCGACGCCGAAACTTTCGCGGGCAACTTCGCCGCGGGCAACTGTTGCCGTGCGTACGGCCTGACCCCGCCCAGGTGATCCACGTATTCTGCGACCATGTCCGCAGGCACCCAGGCGTCGGAGTCGACGAGCGCCTACCCGAGGTGGCTGGTCGTCAGCACGCTCGTGCTGTCGCTGGCCGGCCTCGCCGTGGCGATCTACATGACGATCAGCCACTACACCGACAACGCCACCCTGGTCTGCCAGGCCAACGCCGTGATCGACTGCGCGCAGGTCACCTCCAGCCCCCAGTCGGTCGTCCTCGGCATTCCCGTCGCGGTGCTCGGCCTCGTCTACTTCGTGCCGATGACCGTGCTCACCAGCCCCTGGGCCTGGCGCTCCGAGCTGCCGGCCGTCCGCTGGCTGCGGCTGGCCGGCGTCGGTGTCGGCCTGCTGTTCGTGGTCTACCTGGTCGCCGTCGAACTCGCCGTCATCGGCAAGATCTGCGAGTGGTGCACCAGCGTGCACGTCATCACCATCGCGCTGTTCGCGCTCGTCGTGGTGGGTGAATACCGGTCGAGGCCCGCGTAGCCACCGCTGATCATCGGTGGGGTCCGAGCTGTCCCGCCTCGGCCCGGCCTCCGGGCAGTTGGATGCCGGCACGGCTGCGGCCTACCGCGGCCCGACTTTCGCAGGTCGCCGAATTCGCCCGTCAACAGGAGGGTAGAATTCGCGGGTAAATGTGCCGTTGAATAGAGGGGCAAAGATGACGGACGCCGCAGCGCAGGCGAAGCCAAGGGTGCTGTCCGGTATTACCGCGACCGGCAACCTGACGATCGGCAACTACATCGGTGCGCTCAGCGTCTGGGCCGAGGAGCAGGACAAGTACGAAAACTTCTTCTTCATCGCCGACCTGCACGCGCTCACCATTCCCGAGGCGATCAAGGCCGACGACCTGCGCCGCCGCATCCGCGAGATCGTCGCCCTCTACCTGGCCTGCGGCCTCGACCCGGCCAAGTCCGTGCTGTTCCTGCAGTCCCGGGTGCCGGCCCACGCCAGCCTCGGCTGGATCTTCGACTG